>DASSKO010000101.1:0-18882 GCA_035690425.1 Nocardioidaceae bacterium | reverse complement strand
ATGTGTGCGTCGCTCCAGTCGATCACGCCGGTCAGCTCGCCGTACTCGCTGAGCACGTGGGCCGGCCCCAGGTCGCCGTGCACCAGCGACACCGACGGCGCCCGCTGGGCAGTCCGTCCCAGGAGGGCGGCACCTATCTCGCGCTCGCGCGGAGGCAACCGAGGTAGCACCTCGGCAGCGAAGCGGGCGCGCGTCCGGGTCTGCTCGCGGACCGCCGCGCGCGGTGGCGGCACACCAGCGCGCACCGCCTGCGCGACTTCGACACCGTGCAGCACGCGCAGGAAACGGCCCAGCACGTGTGCCTGCTGCTGGGTCAACGACGCCGACCGGTGGCCGGCGAGCAGCCGGTGGCGTATCCGCAGCGGCGCAGACCAGACGACCTCGGGTTGCGGGACCGGCAGCGGCAGCTGCTCCGCGAGCCACGGCAGCAGCCTGGTCTCCAGCAACAGGCGCGGCGCCACCTCCGGCCGTCGCGGCGTGCGCTCCAGCCACACGTCGTCGACCAGGGTGGCGCGGCTGTCCCAGCCGTCGTCGAGGATCTGCACGTCAGCCAGCGTAGGCTCATCAGCATGACCGTTCGACGCATCATGGGCACCGAGACCGAGTACGGCATCTCGGTGCAGGGGCAGCCCACCGCAAACCCCATGCTGGCGTCGTCACAGATCGTGAACGCCTACGCCAACGCGACTGTCCGGGCGCGGCGGGCACGCTGGGATTTCGAGGAGGAGAGCCCGCTGCGCGACGCCCGCGGCTTCGACATGAGCCGTCAGGTCGCAGACTCCAGCCAGCTCACCGACGAGGAGCTAGGGCTGGCCAACGTCATCTTGACCAATGGCGCCCGGCTCTACGTCGACCACGCGCACCCGGAGTACTCCTCGCCCGAGTGCCTGACCCCGCTCGACGTCGTGCGTTGGGACAAGGCAGGGGAGCAGATCATGCTCGCCGCCTCGCACGGTGCCGCCGCCGTCCACGGCAGCAAGCCGATCCTGCTGTACAAGAACAACACCGACAACAAGGGCGCTTCCTACGGGTCACACGAGAACTATTTGATGGCCCGCGGGACCCCGTTCGCCGACATCGTGCGGCATCTGACGCCGTTCTTCGTCAGCCGTCAGGTGGTGTGCGGCGCCGGCCGCGTCGGCATCGGCCAGGACGGATCCGGGCACGGCTTCCAGATCAGCCAGCGCGCCGACTACTTCGAGGTCGAGGTCGGGCTCGAGACCACGCTGAAACGACCGATCGTCAATACCCGCGACGAGCCGCACGCCGACCCGGACAAGTACCGCCGCCTGCATGTCATCATCGGTGACGCGAACCTGTCCGAGATCTCCAGCTATCTCAAGATCGGCGCGACGTCGCTGGTGCTGGCGATGATCGAGGAGCGATATCTGCCCGACGAGGTGTCCCTCGCGCACCCGATCAAGGAGCTGCGCCAGGTCTCCCACGATCCTGGCCTGCGGCACCAGGTGGAGCTCAAGGACGGCCGCCGGATGACCGCTGTGCAGCTGCAGATGCACTACCTCGAGCAGGCCCGCAAGTTCGTCGAGGACCGCTACGGCGACGACGCCGACGCGCAGACGGTCGACGTACTCGAACGCTGGGAGTCGGTGCTGACCCGGCTCGCCCACGACCCGATGGAGTGCCGGGGCGAGCTGGACTGGGTGGCCAAGCTCGCGCTGCTGGAGTCCTATCGCGAGCGCGACGGGATCGACTGGGATCACCCCAAGCTGCACCTGGTCGACCTGCAGTACGCCGATATCCGGCCGGAGAAGGGCCTCTACCACCATCTGCTGCGGCGGGGGTCGATGCAGCGGCTGCTGACCGACGAGGAGGTCGGCTACGCCGTCGGCCATCCGCCGCACGACACCCGGGCCTACTTCCGTGGCCGGTGCCTGCAGCAGTACGCCGACCAGGTGGCGGCCGCCTCCTGGGACTCGGTGATCTTCGACCTGCCCGGGCGAGAGTCCTTGCAGCGGGTCCCGACGATGGAACCGCTGCGCGGCACCCAGGAGCACGTCTCAGCGTTGCTCGATCGTTGCCGAACCGCCGAGGAACTCGTACGTACGATCACCGGAGCCGGGTAGGGTCATCGCCAGAGGGAACGGATCAGGCGATTGCGCTCCCAGGAGGTGGTGACACGTGGCACGTGACGGCAACCAGCAGCACAAGCGCCCACAGCGGTCCTCGGAGAC
Source organism: Nocardioidaceae bacterium (assembly GCA_035690425.1). GTDB lineage: Bacteria > Actinomycetota > Actinomycetes > Propionibacteriales > Nocardioidaceae > DASSKO01. The sequence continues at coordinate 16,690 of DASSKO010000101.1, read as the reverse complement.
CGAGGAAGCTGAAGCGCCTGAGGTCGAGGCCAGTGAAGACGTCGCCGAGCGCAAGGAGAAGCTCGACGACGACATCGACTCCATCCTGGACGAGATCGACGACGTCCTCGAGTCCAACGCCGAGGAGTTCGTGAAAGGGTTCGTACAGAAGGGCGGAGAGTAGGCGCCAAGGATGCGACATGGGCGTTGCCGTGGCGACGCGGACGTCGGTCGCTGACGCAGGCCGATGACGACGGAAGGAGATGTGTGGCAACCGATCCTCGAGGCACCGGGCGTTTACCGGATTCCTTCCTGACCCCCGGCAGCTCGTCGTTCGCCGAGTTCATCGGTGAGCAGGCGCCAGAGCTGCTGCCGGGCCGGCGTACCCCTCCCACCACCGCGGTGACCAACGAGGCGCCGCACGGCACCACGATCGTGGCCGCGACCTTCGAGGGCGGGGTGCTGATGGCCGGCGACCGCCGCGCGACGATGGGCAACGTCATCGCGCAGCGAGACATCGAGAAGGTCTATCCGGCGGACGAGTTGTCCTGCGTCGGCATCGCCGGCACCGCCGGGCTCGCCGTCGAGATGGTGCGGCTGTTCCAGGTCGAGCTCGAGCACTACGAGAAGATCGAGGGCATCACGCTCTCGGTCGACGGCAAGGCCAACCGGCTCGCCGCGCTGCTGCGGGGCAACCTGCCGATGGCTATGCAGGGGCTCGCGGTCGTGCCCCTGTTCGCCGGCTACGACGAGCCGCGCGGCGGCGGTCGGATCTTCTCCTACGACGTGACGGGCGGCCGCTACGAGGAGACGGCATTCCACGCGGTGGGGTCCGGGTCGGTGTTCGCGCGCGGGTCGCTGAAGAAGCTCTACCGCGACGACCTGACGGCGCGTGAGTGCGCGATGGCCGTCGTGCAGGCGCTCTACGACGCCGCGGACGACGACTCCGCGACCGGCGGCCCCGACCTGACGCGCCGGATCTTCCCGGTCGTGTCGATGGTGACGGCCGACGGCTACACCCGGTTCGCCGACGCCGAGGTCGGTGAGATCGCCGACGAGGTCGTCGCCGGGCGGATGCGTCGCCCCGACGGCCCCGCCGCCCAGCTGTCCTGACGCTGCTCTCCCGCCACAGGAGGACCAATGACCACCCCGTTCTACGTCTCGCCCGAGCAGCTGATGAAGGACCGCGCCGACTACGCCCGCAAGGGCATCGCCCGCGGGCGCAGCGTCGTGGTGCTGCAGTACGCCGACGGCATCGCCTTCGTCGCCGAGAACCCGTCACAGGCGCTGCACAAGATCAGCGAGATCTACGACCGGGTCGCCTTCGCCGCGGTCGGGCGCTACAACGAGTTCGAGAACCTGCGGATCGCGGGCGTCCGGCTGGCCGACCTGCGGGGGTACTCCTACGACCGGGCCGACGTAACCGGGCGGGGTCTGGCGAACGCCTACGCGCAGACACTCGGCACCATCTTCTCCAGCGGTGGCGAAAAGCCCTACGAGGTGGAGATCTTCGTCGCCGAGGTCGGCACCGGCCGCGAGCACGACCAGATCTACCGGCTCACCTACGACGGCTCGGTCGCCGACGAGCAGGGTTTTGCGGCGATGGGCGGGTCGGTCGAGCCGGTGACGACCTACCTCAAGGAGCACTACGAGCCCGACCTCGCCTTCGACCAGGCTGTGCAGCTCGCCGCCGCCGCACTGGGCCACGACGAGCAGCAGCCACGGACGCTGAAGGCCGAGGCGCTCGAGGTGGCCGTGCTCGACCGCACTCGCTCCCAGCCTCGCAAGTTCAAGCGGATCGGCTCCGAGCGAATCGCCGGACTGTTCGCCACGTCGGCGTAGGGTAAGCCCCGTGGACCGCCGAATCTTCGGGATCGAGAACGAGTACGGCGTGACCTGCACCTTCCGGGGACAGCGGCGCCTCTCACCGGACGAGGTCGCGCGATACCTCTTCCGACGGGTCGTGTCCTGGGGTCGCAGCAGCAACGTCTTCCTCCGCAACGGCGCCCGGCTCTACCTCGACGTCGGGTCCCACCCCGAGTACGCCACTCCCGAGTGCGACGACATCGTCGACCTGGTCACCCATGACAAGGCCGGCGAGCGGGTCCTCGAAGGCCTGCTGGTCGACGCCGAGCGGCGGCTGGCCGACGAGGGCATCACCGGTGACGTCTATCTGTTCAAGAACAACACCGACTCGGCCGGCAACTCCTACGGGTGCCACGAGAACTACCTGGTCGGCCGGCACGGCGAGTTCAGCCGGCTCGCCGACATTTTGATCCCGTTCCTCGTCAGCCGGCAGCTCATCTGCGGAGCGGGCAAGGTGCTGCAGACGCCCCGCGGCGCCGTCTACTCGGTCAGCCAGCGCGCCGAGCACATCTGGGAAGGGGTCTCCAGCGCCACCACCCGGTCACGGCCGATCATCAACACCCGTGACGAGCCGCACGCCGACGCGGAGCGTTTTCGCCGCCTGCACGTGATCGTCGGCGACTCCAACATGAGCGAGACCACGACACTGCTCAAGGTGGCCAGCGCGGACCTGGTCCTGCGGATGATCGAGGAGGGCGTGGTGATGCGTGACCTCACGATCGAGAACCCCATCCGGGCCATCCGGGAGATCTCCCACGACATGACGGGGCGGCGCACGGTGCGTCTGGCCAACGGGCGGGAGGCCAGCGCACTGGACCTGCAGACCGAGTACCTCGCGAAGGCGCGCGACTTCGTCGACCGCCGGGAGATGCACACCCCGACGACCGACCGGGTGCTCGATCTGTGGGAGCGCAGCCTGAAGGCCGTCGAGAGCCAGGACCTGTCGCTGGTCGAGCGGGAGATCGACTGGGTGATCAAGTGGAAGCTGCTCGACCGCTACCGGGAGCAGCACGGCCTGCCCCTGAGCCACCCGCGGATCGCTCAACTCGACCTTGCCTACCACGACATCCACCGCGGCCGCGGGCTCTACTACCTGCTGGAGCGCAAAGGCGCCGTCAGCCGCGTCACCGACGACCTGCCCATCTTCGAGGCGAAGTCACGCCCGCCGCAGACCACCCGGGCCCGGCTGCGCGGGGAGTTCATTCGCAAGGCCCAGGAGCGCCGCCGCGACTTCACCGTCGACTGGGTGCACCTGAAGCTCAACGACCAGGCCCAGCGCACCGTGTTGTGCAAGGACCCGTTCCGGGCGCACGACGAGCGCGTCGAGCGGCTGATCGACTCGATGTGATCACCCGCGGGCCCGGTTTGGTCCGCCCGGCTAAGGTAACGCTGATTTTGTCGTTCCGAACCCCGAGGTGTGCCGCGTGCGTAGTCTGCTAGCCCTGCTGCTGGTCCCGCTGCTGTTCCTGACTGCCTGCGGTGGCGGCGACGGTGACAGCGGGGCAGACGGCGCCGCTGCCGCCGGTAGCGGTGACCTGTCCGGCGTCACGGTCTCCGGCCCCCCCGACGAGAAGCCCAAGGTGCAGGTCGAAGACGGTTTCTCCGTCGACGAGACGACCGTCAAGGTGCTCTCCGAGGGCGAGGGCCCGAAGGTCGGCGAGAGCGACCTCGTCACGGTCGACTATGTCGGCATCAACGCCAAGAACGGCGAGGAGTTCGACTCGTCCTGGTCCCGCAACGAGCCGGCGACCTTCAACCTCGGTCCCAGCATGATCACGGGCTTCAACAAGGCGCTGGCCGGACAGCAGGTGGGCAGCCGGGTGCTCGTCGCCATCCCGCCCAAGGACGGGTACGGCGAGCAGGGCAACCCGCAGGCCAGGATCGGAGGCGAGGACACACTGGTCTTCGCCATCGACATCCGTGAGACCACCTCGTCGCAGGCGACGGGCACCAAGGTCGAGCCGCCCGCAACGGTTCCGACGCTGCAGGTCGACGACCAAGGCGTGCCCACCGGCTTCAGCAGCGACAAGGACACCGCCCCGGCACCTGACCAGCCGACCTCGCACGTGCTGATCGAGGGCAAGGGCGAGAAGATCAAGAAGGGCCAGACCGTCACCCTGCAGTTCCTCGCGCAGGTCTATGGTTCCGACAAGCCGTTCACCGGGACCTGGGGCGGCGCTCCGGCGAGCATCCCGATCGGCACTGGCCAACCGATCAAGTGCTTCGACCAGCTCGTCGGCGCGAAGCTCGGCTCCCGGGTGATGCTGATCTGCCCGCCGGACTCGGCGTTCGGCAAGAAGGGCAACCCGCAGGCCGGCATCAAGCCCGACGACTCGGTGATCTTCGCGGTCGACGTACTCGCCGCCAGCTGAGGTCACGCTGTCGTGGGCAGAGGGGGAGTGAGGCTGTGACCGCACGCAAGAGTGAGCGGCTGATGAACCTCGTGATCTGCCTGCTGGTGGCCCGGACCTACGTCCCGAAGGAGCGGATCCGCGACGTGGTCGAGGGCTACCGCGAGCAGTCCGACGACGCGTTCGAGAAGATGTTCGAGCGCGACAAGGAGGAGCTGCGTGACCTCGGCATCCCGATCGAGGTCGGCTACATCGAGAAGGGCTTCGAGGACGAGCCCGGCTACCGCATCCGGCGGGATGCGTTCGCACTGCCCGAGATCCGGCTGGAGCGTGACGAGGCGGCCGTGGTCGGGCTGGCCGCCCGGGTGTGGCAGAACGCGAGCCTCGCCGAGGCGACCTCGAGCGCGCTGCTGAAGCTGCGTGCCGGGGGAGTGGCCGTCGACACCGAGGGCCTCGCGGTCGTCGAGCCCCAGCTCGGTGCCCAGGAGGCGGCCTTCGACCCGCTGTGGCAGGCCGTCGTCGACCGCACGCCGGTGCGGTTCAGCTACCAGCGCCCCGGTGCGGAGGCCGCCGAGCGACACCTGGAGCCGTGGGGCATCTCCTCCTGGCACGGCCACTGGTACGTCGTCGGCCACGACCGTGACCGCGGCGCCGTCCGGATGTTCCGGTTGTCCCGCGTCGTCGGCCCGGTCCACCGCGACGGCAGCCCCGGCGCGTACGCCGTACCCGAGGGCACCGACATCCGCGCGCTGGCGCGGTCGCTCGACGCGAGCCCGGACACCACCGAGACCGCGCAGGTGCGGGTCCGCCCCGGCACCGGGATCGCGTTGCGGCGCCAGGCGGTCGCCATCGAGACGGCAGACGCCGACGCGGACAGCGAGGTGTGGGACCTGCTTCGGATCCCGTTCGCCGGCGTGTGGGCGATGGCCGAGCAGATCGTGTCCTACGGCACCGATGTCGTCGTCGAGGAGCCGGCGGCCCTGCGGGCAGCGGTCACCGCGTCACTGCAGCGGCTGGCGGGCGTCTCCGTGAGCGAGGAGGCACCGGCGTGAGCCAGAGCGCCAAGGCCCAGGTCGAGCGGCTGCTCGCGCTGGTGCCGTACCTGCGCGAACGCGACGGTGTGCGGCTGGAGCACGTGGCCGCAGACTTCGGCGTGAGCGTCGAGCAGCTGTCCAGGGACCTGCGAGTGCTGTGGTTCTGCGGTCTCCCCGGCGCGATGCCCGGTGACCTCATCGACGTCGACATCGAGGCCTTGGAAGGCGAAGGCGTCGTGCACATCGACAACGCCGACTACCTCGACCGGCCGCTGCGGCTGGACACCCACGAGGCGCTGGCGCTGATCGTCGCGCTGCGCACGCTCCGGGACGTGGGCGGCCCGGCCGAGCGGGATGCCGTGGCCAGGGCGCTGGCCAAGCTCGAGCAGGCGGCCGGGGGCTCGCTGGCCGCCGCCGACCAGGTCGAGGTTCGCATCGACGCCTCCGACGCCACGGTCGCCGACACCGTGCACCAGGCCCTGCACGACCAGCGCCGACTACGCATCGACTACCTCGTGCCGGCCCGCGACGAGTCGACCACACGGGAGGTCGACCCGTTGCGGCTGGTGGTGTCGGAGGGCCGCCGCTACCTCGAGGCGTGGTGCTACCGCGTGCAGGGCCAGCGGCTGTTCCGGCTGGACCGGATCGACGCGGCGGCGCTGCTCGACGTCCCGGCCGACCCGCCGCGACAGGCCCGGCCACGCGACCTCAGCGAGGGGCTGTTCCAGGCCTCGGCCGACCAGATGCTGGCCACCGTCGACCTCGACCCGAGCGCCCGCTGGGTCGTCGACTACTACCCCCACGAGGGTGTCGAGGAACTGCCCGGCGGCGGGCTGCGGATGCGGCTACGGGTCAGCGAGCCGGCGTGGCTGCGCCGGCTCGTGCTGCGCCTGGGCGGGGCGGCTCGGGTCGTCAGCCCGGCGGACATCGCCGAGCAGGTGCGCGACGAGGCTCGGCGGGCGCTGGCAGCGTATGACCGGGAGCCGACAGCCTGACTCGGTCCCGGCCTTCGCCACCGCAGACTCGACCACAAGTGTCGCCGACGGCGTAGACTCGTCCGTGACCACACCAGCGAACAAGTGAGGCACCTCATGCTTGCTGCCCCCATGATCGGTACGCCGGGTCCCTGGGAAATTGCACTCATCGTCTTCGTGCTGATCCTGCTGTTCGGAGCCAAGAAGCTCCCGGACCTGGCGCGAGGGAGCGGCCGGGCCCTGCGCATCTTCAAGAGCGAAACCCGTGGCCTGATGGAGGACGACGACGACAAGGACAAGACCGACGAGCACGAGGACCGCCCTCGGCCACTGACCACCGGCGGCGGCACCGAGCCCCGGGAGCAGACCTCGCCGCAGGGCAGCGAGCAGCCCAACGCCACGTCGGACTCCGCGCACCGTCCGCACGAGTCCTGATCATCGACATAGGTGGTCTCCGATAGTCTCGAGGTGGTCGACGAGGGCGGACGGATGTCGCTCATCGAGCACCTGCGCGAGCTCCGCAACCGGCTGTTCAAGAGTGTCCTCGCGATCATCGTCGGCCTGGTCGTCGGCTGGATCTTCTACGACCAGTTGTTCGACCTGCTGCAGGAGCCGTTCGCGAGTTCGGTCGCCGACCTCGCCGAGGACCGCGAGCTCAACGCCAGATTGACACTCGGTGGTGTCGCGACGCCGTTCACCCTGCAGGTCAAGATCGCGCTCGTCGCCGGCATCGTTCTGGCCAGCCCGGTCTGGCTCTACCAGATCTGGGCCTTCGTCGCGCCCGGCCTGCACAGCAGCGAGAAGAAGTACGGCCTGGCCTTCATCGCCGTCTCCAGCCCGTTCTTCCTCGCCGGCATCGGACTCGGCTATCTGGTGCTGCCCAAGAGCATCGAGATCCTGATCAGCTTCACCCCCGGTGACGTCAGCAACCTGGTCGAGGTCGACGGCTACCTCACCTTCGTCCTGCGGATGCTGCTGGTGTTCGGCATCGCGCTGGAGATCCCGCTGTTCGTGGTCCTGCTCAACCTGGCCGGGGTGGTGTCGGCAGCCAGCCTGTCCCGCGCCCGCGCCTGGATCGTGCTCGGGGTCTTCGTGTTCGCCGCGATCGCCACCCCGTCGACCGACCCGATCACGATGCTGTTCCTGGCGGTCCCGATGACCGTGCTCTTCCTCGCCTCGGAGGTCATCGCGCGGTTGGTCGACCACCGTCGCGCCCGCCGGAGCCACGAGCCAGACTTCGACACGCTGGCCGACGAGGAGCAGTCGGACCTGCAGTTCCCGCACGACCCGGACGACGACCGACCGAGCCGCCTCGATGACTGAGCCGCACATGGTCGTCTCCGACCCGTTCGAGCTGCCCGAGTGGCTCGCCGCCGTCGACGTCGTGTGGCGGGCCGACACCACGGTCGTCGGTGGCGCCCACGTGGCCGGGACGCTGGCGGGCTCCGCGGCTGACCAGCGGTTGGGCCTGGACCTGCTGGCGGTCGACGCGGCGGTGCCCGCACCGGTGTGCCCCGAGCACCACCGCACCGACGCGCACCACGCCTGGCACCGCGGCGAGTCGCTCCTGGTCGAGGTCGGAGCCCGCGTCACCCTCGCCGTACCCGGACACCGCTTCGACGTCGACATGGTGTGTGAAGCGCTACGCCGGTTCACCCGAGCGGTGGGAGCGTCCGCGAGTCGTTACTCCGCGCAGATCCGGCTCTGAACGGCAGAGGGCACCGGCCGCGTATCGTCGACGCCGTGCCCACAGCCCCTCGCGACGTCGCGGTGCTGGTCAACCCGGCGGCCGACCGCGGACGTGCGGCGGTCACCGGCGTTCGCGCCGTCCGAGCGATGCGTGATCTCGGGCTGCGCGTCCGGGTGCTGATGGGCCGTGACGCCGCCGAGTCGACCGATCTGGCACATCTGGCGGTGACGGCCGGCACCGATGCGCTGGTCGTGGTCGGCGGGGACGGGCTGGTGCACGCCGCCCTGCAGGTCCTGGGCGGCACGCCCACGCCGCTGGGCATCGTCCCGGGCGGCAGCGGCAACGATGCCGCCCGCTCCCTCGGCCTCGGCCACCACTCACCCGAGGGCGCTGCCCGAGTCATCGCCGCCGGCCACACCCGACGCCTCGACCTCGCCCGTGCCGAGGGCCGCTTCTTCTGCACCGTGCTGGCCACCGGGTTCGACGCCCGCGTCAACGAACGTGCCAGCAACCTGGGCCGTCGACGTAGGGCCTGGCCGCCGGGTCCGAGCCGGTACCTCCTGGCGGTGGCCGCGGAGCTGCCACGCTTCCGGCCGCTGCCGTACACGCTGGATCTCGAGGGTGAGCAACGGCGGCTGGACGCGATGCTGGTCGCCGTCGGCAACGGCCCCTCCTACGGCGGCGGCCTGCGGATCTGCGCGGGCGCGCTTCTCGACGACGGCCTGCTCGACGTCGTGGTCATCAAGCCGCTGAGTCGACGCGAGCTCGTCCGGGTGTTCCCACGGCTCTACACCGGCAGCCACGTGCGGCATCCGCGGTACGAACACCATCGGGTGCGCCGGGTGAGCGTTGCTGCCCCGGCCGGTCTCGCCTATGCCGACGGCGAGCGGCTGGGCCCGCTGCCCACGACGGTCGAGTGCGTGCCGCAGGCCATCACCGTGCTGGTAGGTACGGGCGGCTGCAGCACGTAGGGTCGAGGACATGAGCACGCCGGCGCAGCAGTACGCCCGATTTCGGGCGAACCAGAAGGTCCCTGCGCTGACGGAGTTCCGCGGCCTCTACGATTTCGAGCTGGACGACTTCCAGTCCCAGGCCTGCATCGCGCTCGAGAACGGCGATGGCGTGCTGGTCGCCGCGCCCACCGGATCGGGCAAGACCATCGTCGGTGAGTTCGCGGTGCACCTGGCGCTGCGCACGGGACGCAAGTGCTTCTACACCACCCCGATCAAGGCGCTGTCGAACCAGAAGTTCCACGACCTCGTGCGCCGCTACGGTCCCGAGCAGGTCGGCCTGCTGACCGGCGACAACACCATCAACGGCGAGGCGCCGGTCGTGGTGATGACCACCGAGGTGCTGCGCAACATGCTCTACGCGGGGTCGAGCACGCTCGCCGGACTCGGGTACGTCGTGATGGACGAGGTGCACTACCTGGCCGACCGGTTCCGCGGAGCGGTCTGGGAAGAGGTCATCATCCACCTGCCCGAGTCCGTCGCGGTGGTCTCGTTGTCGGCGACCGTGTCCAACGCCGAGGAGTTCGGCGACTGGCTGTCGACGGTGCGCGGTGCCACGACGACGATCGTGGAGGAACGCCGCCCGGTGCCGCTGTTCCAGCACGTCATGGTGGGCCGCCGCATGTACGACCTGTTCGCCGACGACGGCACCCCCGAGGCGGGGCCGCGGGTGAACACGCAGCTGCTGCACGTCGCCCGCGACGACTGGCGTGCCCGCCGCACCAACGACTACCGGGGCCGCCGCAACGGCCAGAACCGCCACGGTGGCCGGCAGGGGGGTCGCCAGGGGCCGGGCCAGGCCAAGCCCGGTTACCAGCGACGCAGTCGGGCCTTCACACCACAGCGCGTCGACGTGGTCGACCGGCTCGACGCCGACGGGCTGCTGCCGGCCATCGTGTTCATCTTCAGCCGGGCCGGCTGTGACGCCGCGGTCGTGCAGTGCCTGCACGGCAACCTCCGCCTGACCAGCCAGGACGAGCGTGCGGAGATCCGACGCTACGTGACCTCGCGCACGAGCGACCTGCCCGAGGAGGACCTGCACGTGCTCGGGTTCCACGACTGGGCCGACGGGCTCGAGCGTGGTGTGGCCTCCCACCACGCCGGCCTGCTGCCGACGTTCAAGGAGATCGTCGAGACGCTGTTCAGCCGTGGGTTGCTCAAGGTGGTCTTCGCCACCGAGACCCTCGCCCTCGGCATCAACATGCCCGCCCGTTCGGTGGTGCTGGAGAAGCTCACCAAGTGGAACGGCGAGACACACGCCGACGTGACGCCGGGGGAGTACACCCAGCTCACCGGCCGCGCCGGCCGGCGCGGCATCGACGTCGAGGGACACGCCGTCGTGCTGTGGCAGCCCGGTCTCGAGCCGGGGTCCGTGGCCGGCCTGGCCTCGACCCGCACCTACCCGCTGCGGTCGTCGTTCAAGCCGTCCTACAACATGGCCGTCAACCTCGTCCGCCAGGTCGGACGGGCCAGGTCGCGCGAGCTGCTCGAGTCGTCGTTCGCCCAGTTCCAGGCCGACAAGGCGGTCGTCGGCCTCGCCCGGCAGCTGCGCAAGAGCGAGGACGCGCTGGACGGCTACCGTGAGGCGGCGACCTGCCATCTGGGCGACTTCATGGAGTACGCCGACCTGCGCCGACGGCTCACTGACCGCGAGCGCACGCTGTCCAAGCGCCGCAAGGCCGATCGCCGCGAGGACGCCGCCAGGTCGCTGGAAGATCTGCGCATCGGTGACGTGATCGCCGTACCCGCCGGGAAGTGGGCCGGGCTGGCCGTCGTGCTGGATCCCGGGTTCGGCTCGGAGCGCGACGGGCCCCGCCCGTTCGTGCTGACCGCCGACCGGCAGGCTCGCCGGCTCTCGCCGGTCGACTTCCCGGCACCGGTCGAGGCGCTGACCCGGATGCGGGTGCCGCGCAACTTCAACGCACGCAACCCGGCGCAACGGCGCGACCTGGCGTCCACCCTGCGCAACAAGGCGGGCCATATCGACGTACGCCCGCCACGACGCAACGACCGCGGGCCGGCCGGCATCGCCGAGGACCCCGAGGTGGCCCGGCTGCGGACGCAGCTGCGCGGCCACCCCTGCCACGGTTGTGACGAGCGCGAGGACCACGCGCGCTGGGCGGAGCGATACGTGAAGCTGGAGCGCGAGGCACACTCGCTGCAACGGCGCATCGAGCAACGCACCAACACCATCGCCCGGCAGTTCGACCGGGTCTGCGAGGTTCTCGGCGCGCTGGGATATCTCGACGGCGACCGGGTCACCACCGACGGCGAGCGGCTGATGCGCGTCTACACCGAGATGGACCTGGTAGCGGCCGAGTGCCTACGGCGGCGAATCTGGGAGGGTCTCGACCCGGCCGAGCTGGCTGCCGCGCTGTCGGCGCTGGTCTTCGAGGCCCGTCGACCCGACGACGCGGGCCCGCCCCGGATGCCGGTCGGCCCGATTCGCGAGGCGCTGGGCGAGACCGTGGCGATCTGGGCCGACCTCGATGCGCTGGAGCGCGAGCACCGCGTCGACTTCCTGCGCGAGCCCGACCTGGGCTTTGCCTGGGCCGCCTTCCGGTGGGCCAACGGCGCGTCGCTCGACGAGGTGCTCGCGGAGACCGACCTCGCCGCTGGTGACTTCGTCCGCTGGATCAAGCAGCTGCTCGACCTGACCGACCAGATCGCCGACGCGGCCGGCAACAGCCCGCTGCGCCAGGCCGCACGCCACACCGCCGGCGCACTGCGTCGCGGCGTCGTCGCCTACTCCTCGGTCGCCAGCTAGCGCCCCCGCCGCCAAATTTGGCCAGGTACCCAGGCGAATGGGGACCCTCCCCGCGAAATTCGGCGAGGGGACTCCTCAATTGGATGGGTACCCAGCGAAATCGCAAGCGGCAGGGGTCACCGGCGCAGCGCTGTGACGACGCGCTCAGCCGACGACCCCAGCCCCCAGCGCTCGGTCAGTCGCTCGAATCCGGCCGCGTCCGCCGGCACCGGGTCAGGCAGCGACAGGTCGGGAGACCCCAGGTCCAACTCCCGACACACCGCCACCACGGTCGGCGCGACCCGGAGGTAGTCGGCAGCCTCGGTGATCCGGCGCCGCACGGTGGGGGAGAGACCGCTGGAGCCGTCCGCGGCAGCGGCGATGATGCTCTGCAGGTCGCCGTGCGCGGCCAGCAGCCCCGCGGCGGTCTTCTCACCCACGCCGGCTACCCCGGGCAGCCCGTCCGAGCTGTCCCCGCGCAGGGTCGCGTAGTCGGCGTACTGCTCGGGCAGGATGCCGTACCGGCGCACCACGCTGGGGTCGGTCAGAACTTCGTGCTTGCCCACACCCCGGGCGGTGTAGAGCACCCGGACCTCCTGCGCGTCGTCGACGAGCTGGAAGAGGTCCCGGTCGCCGGTCACGATATCGACCGGCATCCCGGCATCGGTGGCCAGCGTGCCGATGACGTCGTCGGCCTCGTAGCCGGGCGCCCCGACGACCGGCGCCCCGAGCGCCGCCAGCACCTCGCGGATGACCGGCACCTGCGCCTCGAGTGCGCCCGGTGTCTGCTCCACGTCGACCGCGCCCGGCAGCTCGGTGACGACCCGGTGCGCCTTGTACGTCGGGATCAGGTCGACCCGCCACTGCGGCCGCCAGTCCTCGTCCCAGCAGCAGGCCAGGTGAGTCGGGGAGTACTGCGTGCAGAGCCGGGTGATGAAGTCCAGCAGACCACGCACCGCGTTGACCGGGGTGCCGTCCGGTGCCCGGACGCTGTCGGGTACGCCGAAGAAGGCGCGGAAGTACAACGAGGCGGTGTCGAGCAGCAGCAGGCGGTCCGCGGTACCGGCAGAAGGCATAATCGCAGGCTAGTGGCTCCGCGGAACCGGATCAGGCGTAGCGCCGGCGTATCGACTCCGCGTCATCTGTCCACTGGACCGGAGAACCTCGTTCCGACGACGACGGTGGCGCTCAGCTCGTCGGAACGGGCCGCCCGCGGAGTCATCCCGTTGCGGGCGAGGACCTCGGCGACCTGCGGCGCCTGGAGCTCGCTGGTCTCGACCAGCAGGTGGCCTTCCGGTGCCAGCCACCGTGGTGCGGCGGCGGCAACCCGCCGCACGACGTCGAGCCCGTCGGTGCCACCGTCGAGCGCCACCCGCGGCTCGTGCACCCGGGCCTCCGGTGGCATCAGCCCGACGGCCTCGGTCGGCACGTAAGGCGCGTTGACGGCTAGGACGTCGACGCGGCCCCGCAGCGTGGCAGGCAGTGGTTCGTCGAGGTCGCCCTCGTACACCTGGCCGCCGGCCGCGGCCACGTTGCGGCGGGCGCAGCGCACCGCGGCGGGGTCGATGTCAGCGGCGTACAAGGTGGCCTGGCCCAAGGTGGCGAGCAGCGCGGCACCGACCGCTCCCGACCCGCAGCACAGGTCGACGACGACCGGGTGCGGCGGAGCCAGAGCGGCAGCCTCGCGGACGAGCAGCTCGGTCCGTCGGCGGGGGACGAAGACCCCAGGCTCCACGGTGATCCGCAGACCACAGAACTCCGCCCAGCCCAGGATGTGCTCGAGGGGCAGTCCGGCGGCTCGCCGGTCCACCATCGCGACGAGCTCGGCCGGCGTTTGCGCCGCGGCGATCAGCAGCCGCGCCTCGTCCTCGGCGAAGACACAGCCGGCGGCCCGCAGCCGCGCCACGACGGCGGATCGAGAAAGAGGTGAGGCGGAGGCGGACATGGGGACCCTTCGGAGCGCCGGGGGAGTGCACCTCCTCGGCACGCCAGTGCAGGAGAGCGGCAACCCTACCCGAGCCGCGGCACGCCGATGCAGGAGCACGGCCCCTCCGGCGCGTCTGGTGAGGCGTAAGAGCGGAGCAGCCTCTACTCTGGCGCGGTGGAGGACCTCGACCTCAAGATCGTGCAGCTGCTGGCCGTCGACGGGCGGATGTCGTTCACCGACCTCGGTCGCGCCACCGGCCTGTCCACGTCCGCGGTGCACCAGCGCGTCAAACGCCTCGAGCAGCGTGGCGTGGTCAGCGGCTACGTCGCGCAGATCGACTACGACCAGATGGGGCTGCCACTCACCGCGTTCATCTCGATCCGCCCCATCGACGCCAGCCAGCCCGACGACGCCCCGGAACGGCTCGCCGGCATCAGCGAGATCGAGTCGTGCTGGTCGGTAGCCGGCGACGAGTCCTACATCTTGAAGGTCCGGGTCGCGGCGCCGGTCGACCTCGAGGTGCTGCTCGCCCGGGTGCGCGCAGCCGCGAACGTCTCCACCCGCACCACGATCGTGCTCTCCACGCCGTACGAGAACCGCCCCACCTCCTGACTTCTGCGGTCGGCTGGTGCAGAACACCCGAGCCACCGCAGACGAATCGGGCCGGGTCAGCGGATGGTGAGCAGCTTCTGGTCCTCCGAGGCCTCGCGGGACGCGGCCGCCTGACGCTCGGCATCGGCCTGCACGTCACCCGCATGCTTGCTCCACCACTGCCGGCCGGACGTGGGCAGCGTGTGGATCGGGTCGTAGTACTCGTACAGCCGCTCCAGCGCCTCGGCGTCGGTGGCCTCGATCGAGGTGCGGTAGTTCTTGGTCCAGTAGGAGATACCGCGCTCGCGGTCGTACTCGGCCAGCTGGTGCACCCAGCGCTTGCCGACGAACGGCACGTCGCAGACGATGCGCGGGGTCGCGAACCCGGGGAGGTAGCCCATCAGGTGGTGCTGCAGGTGCTGGGCCTTCGCGACGGACACCCGCCAGTGCTCGCTGAACGGGATCATGTCGCACATGTAGAAGTAGTAGGGCATGATCCCCGCCCCGTCGAGCAGCGCGAAGCACAGGTCGAGCAACGCGTCGCCGTCGGCGTTGACACCCTCCATCAGCACGCCTTGGTTGCGGACATCGCGGATGCCGGTGTCGAGCATCGCCCGGGCAGCCCGCGCGACCAGCGGCGTCACCGAGTTGGCGTGGTTGACGTGCGTGTGGATCGCGATCTGCACCCCGCGCGAATGTGCCAGCCGCGCCAATCTTTCCATGCCCGCGCGCACCTCGTCCTGCAGCCAGTGCTGTGGCAGACCCATCAGTGCCTTCGACGCCAGTCGGATGTCGCGGATGTTGTCGACTTCGAGGAGCTGGCTGACGTAGTCCTCGAGTCGCTTCCACGGCATGTTCGCGACGTCGCCGCCGGAGACCACCACATCGCGCACACTGGGGGTCCGGCGAAGGTAGTCCAGGTGCGCCGCCAACCGGTCGGCCGGCTTCAGGTCGAACTTCAGCTTGTCGATGACCGGCGTGGAGTTGCCGACCAGGTCCATCCGGGTGCAGTGCCCGCAGTACTGGGGGCAGGTCGGCAGGATCTCGGCGAGCACCTTGGTGGGGTAGCGGTGGGTCAGGCCCTCCGCCACCCACATGTCGTGCTCGTGCAGCGAGTCGCGGGTGGCGTGGGGGTGCGACGCCCAGTCGGTACGGCGGTCGGAGAACACCGGGAGCATGTAGCGGCGGACGGGGTCGGCGTAGACCGCCTCGGTCAACGAGCCCGCGCCGGCCGGCTCGACACCTGCGGCGATCGTGTTGACCATCTGCGGCGGCAGCAGCATCGACATCGTCGCGCGCTCGGCCTGGTCGCGCTCGAGGTCGGCGTAGAACCGATCGTCGATGAGGTCGCCGTAGACCTCGCGGAGCTGACGGACGTTCTTGACGCAGTGCGCACGTTGCCACTGCGCCGACTCCCACTGCGCGCGGGACACCCCGGCCCACCCGGGTAGCCGAGTCCAGTCGGGCTCGACCAGCTCGGCGCGCTGGTAAGGATAAGGCTGCTCGAGGCGGGTGCGGTCGCTCACCGGACTCCCTAGCTCGTCGGTGCTGCTTGATCGATGTGTCGTCCGCCTGCCAGACTACGGGAGATTTTTCGGGGCGTCTAACGCCACGCCGCAGGATTTCTTGCCGACGACACGCAAGGGAGGGCCCCAACGTGGTCAGGAAGGGTGCCGCGCCATCGCGCGGCGGATCGCGGGGGACTCCGACGGGCCTGCACCGGGTGGTCTCGCCCAGCGGTGTGCTGCCCCAGGCGGCCGACGTGCTCGACACCGGGCGCGAGCTGTGGCGCGACGAGACCCGGGTCGACGTCGAGCGACTCAACCTCGACGCCGCGTCGTTCCGCCAGTTGCAGACCAAGCACGGGGGAGACGGCGACGCGGTCCGCGCCGAGGTGCTCGAGATCGTGCGCCGCCGCGGCAAGATGCACAACCCGGTCACCGGGTCCGGCGGCATGCTCGTCGGTTCGGTGGCCGAAGTGGGACCGGAGTCCCCGCTCGACCTCGTCGCCGGCGACCGGGTCGCCACGCTGGTCTCCCTGACGCTGACCCCACTCGTGATCGAGGACGCGCTGCGCGACTGGGACGGCGCGTCGGAGCAGGTGCCGTGCCGCGGCTACGCCATCCTCTTCGGTCGCACGATCGCCGCCCGGATCCCCGAGGACCTGCCCACGCAGCTGTCGCTGGCGGTGATGGACGTATGCGGTGCCCCCGCGCTGACCGCGCGCGTGGTGGCCGGGTACGCCGAGCCCACGGTCTGCGTGATCGGTGCCGCCGGCAAGAGCGGCTCGTTGTCGATGGCGGCCGCACGGACCGCCGGCGCAGGCCGGATCATCGCGGTCGTGCCGTCGCAGCACGAGGCCGACCTGCTCGACGGCACCGGGCTGGCCGACGCGGTCACGCGTGCCGACGCCCGCGACCCCGTCGCGCTGTCGACGGCCGTCGAGGCAGCCGGTGGGCGCTGCGACGTCACCGTCGTCTGTGTCGACGTACCCGGGTGCGAAGGCGGCGCCATCCTGAGCA
>DASSKO010000100.1:0-16702 GCA_035690425.1 Nocardioidaceae bacterium | reverse complement strand
GGCGTCAGGAGTCGGCGAGGCGGTCGGAGGCCTCGACCCAGCGCTCGAGCACCGAGGCGGCGGCGCCGGAGTCGAGCGCGGCCGCGGCGGCGACCATGCCGTCGGCGACCCGCTGCGTCAGCGGGTCACCGGAGTCCGCATGCGCGGCCAGGGCGGCGCCGGCGTTGAGCACGACCGCGTCCCGCACCGGACCGGCCTCCCCCTCCAGCAGCCGCCGCACCACAGCGGCGTTGTAGGCCACGTCACCGCCACGGAGGGTCTCGGGCCGGGCGGCCGGCACCCCCAGTGCGGCGGGGTCGAGTACGTCGTGGGAGACCTGGCCGGCACGCACCGACCACACCTGCGACGTCGTGGTGGTGGTCAGCTCGTCCAGCCCGTCGTCGCCGCGGAAGACCAGGGCCGAGACCCGTCGCTGCGCCAGCACGCCTGCCAGGATCGGCGCCATCCGCGAGTCGGCGCACCCGACCGCCAGCGCCGTGGGGCGGGCCGGGTTCGCCAGCGGCCCGAGGAAGTTGAACAGCGTGCCCACACCGAGCTCACGCCGGGGTACGGCGGCGAAGCGCAGCGCCGGGTGGAACATCGGTGCGAAGCAGAAGGTGATGCCGACCTCGCGGCCCACCTCGGCCACGACCGCGGGCGGAAGGTCGAGCCGGACCCCGAGGTGCTCGAGCACGTCGGCCGTGCCGCACGACGACGACGCCGCCCGGTTGCCGTGCTTGACCACGACGGCGCCGGCGCCGGCGGCCACGATCGCCGACATCGTCGAGATGTTGACGGTGTGCGCGCGGTCCCCGCCGGTGCCGACCACGTCGAGGGTCCGACCCGGCACGTCGATCGCGACCGAGTGCGCCAGCAATGTGCGCACCAGGACCTCGAACTCCTCGACCGTCTCTCCCTTGGCCCGCAACGCGATCGCGAACCCGGCGATCTGAGCCGGGCTGGCCGCACCGCCGAGGATCTCCTCCATCGCCCACGCCGTCTGCGCCGACGAGAGGTCGGCACCGGCGACGAGGGTCGACAGCACCGCGGGCCAGCTCCCGCTGGGCGTGTCAGCCGACGTCATCGTCGTCAGCGGACGGCGAGGCGGTCACGGAGCAGCCCCGCGACGGTGACGGCGAGGTGCATCGGGTCGATCGGGTGCTGCACCGCGGCCTCGGCACGCGACCAGGTGGCGAGCCAGGCGTCCTGCGCACGCCCGGTGATCACCAGGACCGGCGGGCAGTTGTAGATCTCGTCCTTGACCTGGCGTGCGATGCCCATGCCGCCCGCCGGTACCGCCTCGCCGTCGAGGATCGCCAGCGTCAGGCCACCGGCGTCGAAGGTCTGGATGGTGATGTCCTCGGTGGCGGTCTCGACGTACTCGAGCACGGGAAGGTCGGGGTGCACCCGCTTGCCGAGCGCGAGCTTCACCGACTCCCGCACGTTGCGGTCGTCGCTGTAGACCAGGATCTTGACCGACTCGGGGTGTCCGGAGCTCTGCCCGGACTCGGGCCCGGAGCTCGGCGCAGAGTGCGGTTCGGGGTTCGGCGCAGTCACGGGCGCGATGCTACCCGTCCCCGCCGGCGGCCCGTGCGCGAGCCTCCAGCAGGTCCAGCCTGCGGTCCTCCCGGGCCGCCTCGCGTCGGCTGGCCCGCACCCACTGCACGAACAGCACCGCGAAGAACACCAGCCCGACCACGTCGCCGGAGCCCCACAACAGGGCACCCGCGAGCTCCTGGTCCTCCACCGGGTCGGCCCAGCTCAAATCCAGCGACTGGTAGTGGTCGGCGGCGATGAGCGTGGTCATGCTCATCATGGTCACGCCCAGGAACGCGTGGAACGGCAGCGTCAGGAAGATCGTCAACAGCCGGAACGGGAAGCTCACCCGCCCCGGCACCGGGTCGATGCCGACCAGCGGCCAGAAGAACAGGCAGCCGACCGCGACGAAGTGCAGGTGCAGCGCGTCGTGCAGGTACGCCGACTCGAGCGTGGCGTCGTACCAGGAGCTGAAGTACAGCGCCCACGGGCTGAGCACGTACAGCGCGAACGTCAGCGCGGGAAAGCTCAGCACGGCCGCCACCCGGCTGTGCAGCACGCTCAGCAGCCATCCGCGCGGCGTCCGGGTCAGCGTGCGCAGCGCCAGCGTCACCGGCGCCCCCAGCGCCATGAACACCGGCGCCACCATCGCCAGGATCATGTGCTGCGTCATGTGCATCGACAGCAGCGTCGTGTCGTACCCCGCGAGCGGGGACAGCGTCGCGACGGCGATGCTGCCCAGCCCGAGTACGACGAAGGAGACGGTGCGCGCCAGCGGCCACCGGTCACCTCTGCGGCGCAGCACGAGCACGCCGTACAGGTAGAAGGCAGCAACAGCGAGCACCGCCACCGCCGGGACCGGGTCGAAGACCCAACCGCTGGTCAGACTGGGAGGCGCCACGCAACCAGCGTAGGCAGTCGTGGTCTGGCCACCGGACGGGCGGCGCCGTGCTCGGCCGTCCGTGGGGCGGGGTGATGCCTGCGGGGGGTCGACTCGTGACGATCCGTCCGACATGCCCGGGGGCGGCGTGCCTCTTCCGGTAGCGGCAAGCCATAATGCTGCCGTGGCCACTGCAACCGTTCCCGACATCCCCGCGTCGCGCCTGCACGGGCACCAGGATCGCCCGAGCACGGTCAGCGTCGGCACGATCGTCTGGCTGTCCAGCGAGCTGATGTTCTTCGCGGCGCTGTTCGCGATCTACTTCACGCTGCGCTCGGTCGCCCCCGCGCTCTGGGCGCAGGAGACGCCGGCGCTCACCGTGGGTTTCTCGACGGGCAACACCATCATCCTGGTGCTGTCGTCGGTGACCTGCCAGCTGGGCGTCTTCGCCGCCGAACGCGGCCAGGTGGGCCGCTCCGGCACGGTGGCGCAGGTCGGCAAGTGGGGTCTGCGCGAATGGTTCGTGCTCACCTACATCATGGGCGCGATCTTCATCGCCGGTCAGGCCTTCGAGTACGCCGAGCTGGTGCGCGAGGGCCTGACGATCGCCTCCTCGCCGTACGGCTCGATCTTCTACCTGGCCACCGGGTTCCACGGCCTGCATGTCACCGGTGGTCTGATCGCGTTCTTGTTCGTGTTGGCCCGGACGTTCATGGCCCGGCGTTTCACCCATGAGCAGGCGGTGACCGCGATCGTGGTGTCCTACTATTGGCACTTCGTCGACGTGGTCTGGATCGCCCTGTTCGCGACCATCTACCTGATCCAGTAACGACGGAAGGCAGAACCTGGTGAGACTCCTGTCCGCCCGACTGTCTGGCCGGCTCTCGGCCAAGCGTCGGCACCCACTCGCGGGCGTCGTGCTGCTGCTGCTCGGCCTGCTCGTCACCGGTGGCGTCTATGCCTCGGTGGCGCCGCAACCCGCCAAGGCCTCCTCGGCCACCCAAGAGGTCATCGAGGAGGGGCGCAAGCTGTTCCTGGTCGGGTGCGCCTCCTGCCACGGCAGCAACGCCCAGGGCATCGAGACCGCCTCGGGCAACGTGCTCGGTCCCCCGTTGATCGGCGTCGGAGCGGCTGCCGTCGACTTCCAGGTCTCCACCGGCCGGATGCCGGCGACGCAGACCGGGCCGCAGATCCCCCGGAAGGACCCCGTCTACACACCTGAGCAGGTCGAGGCGCTCGCGGCCTACATCGCCTCGCTCGGCCCGGGGCCGGCGATCCCGGCGGAGGAGGACTACGACTACTCCGAGGCGACCGAGGAGGAGGTCGTCCGCGGTGGCGAGCTGTGGCGCACCAACTGCACGGCGTGTCACAACTTCAACGCCTCCGGCGGAGCGTTGCCCAACGGCAAGTACGCCCCATCGCTGGAGGGCGTCGACGCGAAGTTCATCTACGAGGCCATGCTGACCGGACCGCAGCAGATGCCCGTCTTCCCCGACGACACCCTGCACGCCGAGGACAAGCGGCAAATCATCGCCTACGTCAAGGCAATCGATGACCGGCCGAGCCCCGGGGGCTTCTCGCTGGGCTCGCTCGGCCCGGTCAGTGAGGGGCTGTTCGCCTGGGTGGTCGGCATCGGTCTGCTGGTCGTCGCAGCAGTGTGGATTGCTGTGCAGAGTGTGAGGGTCAAGAAGTGAGCGACGAGCACAGCGAGCTGCCTCAGCCGCAGCAGCGCAGCGGTGACGTCCAGCCGCGGCACCGCGAAGAGGGCTACGAGATCGCCGGCAACCTCGAGGCGATGGACAACCCCGGCCTACCCGAGCACGAGCCGCGACCGACCGACGTGGACCAGGGGGCGGAGCGGCGCGCCGAGCGGCAGGTCGCGACATTGTTCGGGGTGGCGACCCTGCTGTCGTTCGGCTTCTGCGTCGCCTACTTCGCGATTCCGAAGGGGGCGCTCTTCCTCGGGTTCAGTGCGCACAACTTCACGCTCGGCCTGACTCTGGGTGGCGCGCTGCTGCTCATCGGCATCGGCGCCATCCAGTGGGCCAAGAAGCTGATGGACGACCACGAGATCACCGAGGACCGGCACCCCGCCTCCTCCTCCGCCGACGACCGGGAGGCGACCGTCGCCGCGTTCGCCAAGGGCGCCGGGGACTCCGGCATCGGTCGCCGGCCCTTGATCCGCAACAGCCTGCTGGGCGCGATGGGTGCGCTCGGGCTGCCGGCCATCGTCGCCCTGCGTGACCTTGGCCCGCTCCCCGAGGGGAAGCCTTCGGAGACGATCTGGCGCAAGGGTATGCGGGTCGTGGTCGACGTCACCGGCGAACCGATCCGCCCCGAGGACATGGAGCTCGGCACGTTGGTCAATGCCGAGCCCGACATCCTGGTCGAGAACGCGGAGTTCGACGGACCCGACGAGGAGAACCTCGAAGGCCACGAGCTGCTCGCGGAGAAGGCCAAGGCCGCGGTGATCATGGTCCGCATGGACCCCCGCGACGTCACGCCGTACGAGGGTAGAGAGAACTGGGGCGTGGACGGCATTCTGTGCTACTCCAAGATCTGCACGCACGTGGGTTGCCCGATCTCGCTGTACGAGCAGACCACCCATCACCTGCTCTGCCCATGTCACCAAAGCACCTTCGACCTGGCAGACAACGGCGAGGTGATCTTCGGTCCGGCCGCGCGGTCGCTCCCGCAGCTGCCGCTGGCGGTCGACGACGAGGGATATCTGATCGCTATGAGCGACTTCCGGGAGCCGGTCGGTCCGAGCTTCTGGGAGCGCGGTGGTGAGGAGGACCGCTCCGTATGAGTGACATCGGATCCAACGGCGCCGGCAGGCCCAGCGGCGCCCACGACCGGGGCACTGGCGACAGCGCCACCGCGGGCCCGGCCATGAATGCTCCCAAGGCCGTCTCCGGCCCGGTGAGGTGGCTCGACGACCGCCTTGGGCTCGGCGGGCTGGCCAAGAAGAACCTGCGCAAGGTCTTCCCCGACCACTGGTCGTTCCTGCTCGGCGAGATCGCGCTGTTCTCGTTCATCATCCTGTTGCTGACCGGCACCTTCTTGTCGCTGTGGTTCACCCCGAGCATGGCCGAGGTGGAGTACCACGGCTCCTACGACCTGATGCGCGGCATCGAGATGTCCAGTGCGTACGCATCGACCCTTGAGCTCTCGTTCGACGTACGCGCCGGGCTGCTGATGCGGCAGATGCACCACTGGTCCGCGAACCTGTTCATCGCCGCGATGATGGTGCACATGCTCCGGGTCATGTTCACCGGTGCGTTCCGCAAGCCGCGCGAGATCAACTTCGTCATCGGCTCGCTGCTGCTGATCCTCGGTATCCTCGAGGGGTTCGCCGGCTACTCGCTTCCCGACGACCTGCTGTCCGGCACCGGACTGCGGATCGCCGAAGGGCTGATGCGTTCGATCCCGGTCGTCGGCACCTACATGTCGTTCTTCGTCTTCGGCGGCGAGTTCCCGGGTGATGACATCATCACGCGGCTCTACATCGTGCACGTGTTGCTGATACCGGGCCTGCTGCTCGCGCTGATCACCGCGCACATGCTGCTGCTCGTCTACCACAAGCACACCCAGTGGCCAGGCGCCGGCCGCACCAACGCCAACGTCGTCGGCTACCCCCTGATGCCGATCTACATGGCCAAGGCGGGCGGCTACTTCTTCATCGTGTTCGGTGTCACCGCGCTGATGGGTGCGTTGATGCAGATCAACCCGATCTGGGCGTACGGCCCCTACAACCCGGCCGAAGTCACGGCGGGCTCACAGCCCGACTGGTACATGGGCTGGCTCGAGGGTGCGTTGCGCATCATGCCCAACTGGGAGACCGAGCTGTTCGGCTATACGATCAGCTGGAACGTGATGTTCCCTGGTGTGATCCTGCCGGGGCTGCTGTTCACGATCGCGGTGGTATACCCGTTCATCGAGCAGTGGGTCACCGGTGACAAGCGCGAGCACCACCTGCTGCAGCGTCCGCGCAACGCGCCCGCCCGCACGGCGTTCATCGTGTCCCTGATGACGTTCTACGGCCTGTTGTGGGTCGCCGGCGGCAACGACATCATCGCGGTCGAGTTCAACCTCGATCTCAACTGGATCACCCGAGTGATGCGGTGGCTGGTCATCGTCGGCCCCGTGATCGGCTATATCGTCGCCAAGCGGATGTGCCTGGGCCTGCAGCGCTCGGACCGCGAACGTGCGCTGCACGGCTACGAGACCGGCATCATCAACCGGGCTCCGTCCGGTGAGTACACCGAGCGGCACGCACCGTTGACGATCGAGGAGACCTGGCGGCTGGTCAACCATGAGCAGCCGGTGCGGCCGACGGTGGAGCCGGAGTACGACGCCAACGGCGTGCGCAACCGGCGGTCCCGCGTCGGTCAGCTGCGGGTCAAGCTGTGGGATGCCATGCACAGCGACGAGATTCCCCGGCCCAGCCGCGAGGAGCTCGAGGAGGCCCACAGCCACAACGGGCACCGCGAGGTGGAGCCGGAGCAGCCGGCACGGGAGGTCGAGAGCAAACGCTGACCGCAGGCCCACATCACGGTTGCACCTGTGATGTGGGCCTGCGATCGGGTACGCCACCACGCATGAACGTGTTGCTGATCATCCTCGCTATCATCTTTCCGCCGCTCGGAGTCGCCCTCAAGGTCGGCCTCTCCGGCGCATTCTGGCTCAACGTCGTGCTGACGATCCTGGGCTTCATCCCGGGAGTCATCCACGCGCTCTACGTGATCCTCAGCTCGGACTGACGCCCCCGCGGCGCCTCGAACCGGTAGAGCACCCGCCCGCAGGTCGTGAGAGGGTCCGACGATGAGCCTTTGGGTGCGACTGCGCGAACGCTTCTGGTTTCTGCCCGGTGTCCTCTGCGTGGTCGCGGTCGGCCTTGCCGAGGGGCTGATCACCCTCGACCAGCACGTCGGGGACTTTTCACTCGGTCCGCTGAGCGGGCTCATCAGCCGGGTCGGCGCGGCGGGCAGCCGCGACCTGCTCGGGGCCATCGCGAGCTCGATGCTGACCGTCGCCGCGACGACGTTCTCGATCACGATCGCGGTGCTGGCGCTGGCCTCCACGAACTATGGACCGCGCCTGGTCCGCAACTTCATGACCGACCGAGCGAACCAGTTCGTGCTGGGCGTCTACGTCGCCACGTTCTTGTACTCGCTGCTGGTCCTCCGCTCGATCCGGGTCAACGAGGACGGCCCGGCGGAGCCGTTCGTGCCACACCTCGCGGTCAACGTCGCGGTGGCGCTCGCAGTCCTCGCCATCGGCGTGCTGGTCTACTTCATCCACCACATCAGCGACTCGGTGCAGGTGTGGACGCTGGCCCGCGAGGTGCACAACGATCTGGTGGACTCCGTCGACCATCTCTACCCCGACCGGGTCGGACGGGAGCCGCAGGAGACTCCGGGCGCCACCGGAGCGGCAGACGTGCCACCCGGCCTGGCCACGGACGGTGTGCCTGTCCCGTCGGAGCGCACGGGCTATGTCCAGAGCGTGGCCCAGGACAAGTTGCTCGCGGTCGCCGGCGAGCACGACGTCGTCATCTCGCTGCAGGTGCGGCCGGGCAGCCACGTCTACACCGGCGTCAACCTGGCCGTGGTGTGGCCGCCGGACAACGCTGGTGACGCCCTGCTGGCCGGGGTCGCAGAAGCCGTCGTCATCGGGCAGGCCCGCAGCCCGCATCAAGATGCCGAGTTCGCGGTGCTGATGCTCGAGGAGATGGCGGTGCGTGCCCTGTCACCGAGCACCAACGACCCCTACACCGCGATCAACGCGCTCGACGGCCTGGCCGCCGGTCTGGTGTTGATGGCGGGCCGCCACGCCCCGTCGACCTACCGCTACGACAGCGCGCGACGGCTGCGCGTCATCGCTCCCCGGGTCGTGCTGACGGACCTGCTGGACCGAGTGCTGGATGCCATGCGCCTGTACGCGATCGACCACCCCAGCGTGCTGCACCGCACCCTCACCCTGACGGAACAGGTCGGCACCGCGAGCGACAAGGCCGAGGTGCACGCCCGGCTGGCCGTCCATGTCGAGCGTCTGCTGGGCGCCTTCGCCGACAGTTCGCTGCAGGACTGCGACCGGCACCGGCTCCAGGAGCATGCAGCCGCGGTCAGACGTGCGCTGGCCGACACCCCGTCCGAGGACCGGCAGTGAGATGGAGCGCGGCAGCAGCGCTCAGGACAGCGCGCTGGCCTGCTTGTACTCGGCGAACGAGACGTTCCAGTCGGTCCAGCCGTTGCCGGGTTCGAGTTTCCGGTCGCTGCCGAAGACCTGCACGATGTCGCCGCGGGTCGAGTGCCGGAACAACCAGCGGGCGTCGGCGATGCTCATGCCGACACAGCCGTGGCTGACATTGGCGTCACCCTGCGAGTCGACCGACCACGGCGCTCCGTGCAAGAACTCGCCCGAGTAGGTCACCCGCAGGGCGTATGGGACGTCGGCGATGTTGTAGTACTCGGGGTCGTCGGGTGAGATCCCGGTCGTCGCAGCGTCCATCCGCTTCGTCCGGTGCTTCTCCATGATCACCTTGGTGCCGCCGCGGGTCTCGAAGCCCTTCTTGCCAGTCGTGACCGGGATCGTGCGCGCCAGCTCACCGCCCACGAAGACGTCCATCTTGTGCCGCTTGATGTAGATCTTGCTGACCACCGACGTGCCGATGTCGAAGCTGATCTCACGGTCGAGCTGGCCGTAGATGCCGTTGCCGGCGGACACGCCGTTGAGGTCGGCCGACACGGTGACTTCGGTGCCCGGCTCCCAGTGCCGCTTGGGCCGGAAGTGCACCTTGGTGTCGCTGTACCAGTGCCACGCGCCGGTGACCGGTTCTGATGCGGTCACCTCGAGGTGCCTCTCGACGGCAGCACGGTCGCTGACCGGCACGTCGAAGGTGATCTCGACCGGCATGCCGACACCGACGGTTTCGCCGTCGAGCGGTGCGATGCTGGGATAGGTCTGGCGGTCGAGCGGCAGCTTCGCAGTGTGGAAGGCGCGGCGCCGCTCGGTGCGCGTACCGTCTGCGGTCACCGCCACGATGTCGACCGTGTACGTCGAACCGGGCTCGAGCAGGTCGGTGGCATGCCAGCGGTCCCCGCCGTCGGCGATGCGGCCGGGCAGCGGCACGGTGCGCTCGCCCGCGCCGACAACGGTGACCTTCTCGATCGACCCCTCGGTGGCCCGCAGGGACAGCCGGGTGTCGACGGCGACGTCGTGCGCGTTGGCACCGACGTTGGACTCGATTACGACACCGGGCTGGGTGGTGTCCGCCGACTCCGCCGGCGACCGCGGTGCCGACTGTCCGGACGGACCGGCCGCGTTCGTGCGCTCAGGCTCGGCAGATCCGGTGCATCCGGAGAGCCCGATGCACAGGGCGGCTACAGATGCCGCCACGATCACCGGGCGCCGCCCACGCGGGCGCTGGGTCCCCCGAACAAACATCGCTCTCCTTAAACCTTGGCCGTCGACCACGATAACAACCCACACCAGCGCATCGGGCTGGTCGGATGGCGATACGGGTCACATCGCTGTGGCGAGCGAGGCAGGTCACAGCGTCGGCGCAGGCATGACCGACGGCGTCCGGGGCGGGCACGTGCCTATCCCATCCGTGGTGTGCATGGTTGATGCACACCACGAATGGGATGAAAGACCTTAGCTGGGCAACCGCGAGCGGCCGCGCGGACCGACGTCAGTGCGCGTGCTCGCCGCGGTAGTACTCCAGGACGAAGAGGAACAGTGCGGCGCTGCCGATGCCGGCACCGATCAGCGACAGCCACCACCCGAACACGATGCCCAGCACGATCACCGCCAACGCGGCTGCGCAGAACAACGGCTGCCAAGAGAACGGCGGGAAGAAGCCCAGCTCCCCGGCGCCCTCGACGATCTCTGCCTCGGCGCGGTCCTCGGGCCGGGGCTGCATCCGGCGGGCGGTGAAGCCGAGATAAAAGGTCACCAGCAGCGTCAGACACGCCGTCATCACCAGTGCGCTGGTGCCCGTCCAGTCCTCCGACATCCACCAGTAGATCGGCGCGACCACGATGAAGAACACCGCGTTCATGCCGAAGATCCAAGCCTCGACCTTCACTGCCGATCATCCCTCTCGTTCGCCTGGTCGCGCAGGTGCTCCTCGCGCTTGCTGACCTCCGGCGCGTCTGCCGTCGCCCGACCCTCCTCGGGGTTCTGCGCCAGCTCAAGCATCGCGATCTCGGGGTGATGCAGGTCGAAGGCCGGGCTTTCGGAGCGGATCCGGGGCAGCGTCTCGAAGTTGTGCCGTGGCGGCGGCGACGACGTCGCCCACTCCAGCGACCGGCCCCACCCCCACGGGTCGTCGACATTGACCAGCGGTGACTGCCGCGATTTCCAGACGTTGAACAGGAACGGGATCATCGACGCGCCGAGCAGGAACGCACCGATCGAGGAGAACTGGTTCAAGAAGGTGAACCCGTCGTTGGGCAGGTAGTCGGAGTACCTACGCGGCATTCCCTCCACGCCCAGCCAGTGCTGCACCAGGAAGGTCATGTGGAAGCCGATGAACAGCAGCCAGAAGTGCACCTTGCCCAGCGTCTCGTCGAGCATCCGGCCGTTGAACTTGGGCCACCAGTAGTAGAAGCCGGCGAACATCGCGAACACCACCGTGCCGAAGACCACGTAGTGGAAGTGGGCCACCACGAAGTAGGAGTCGGACAGGTGGAAGTCCAGCGGCGGCGAGGCGAGGATGATGCCGGTCAGTCCGCCGAAGAGGAACGTGGTGAGGAACCCGACCGACCACAGCATCGGCGTGTCCATCGACAGCGACCCACCCCACATGGTGCCGATCCAGTTGAAGAACTTCACGCCGGTGGGCACGGCGATCAGGAACGACATGAACGAGAAGAACGGCAGGTTGACCGCGCCGGTCACGAACATGTGGTGCGCCCACACCGCTACCGACAGCGCCGCGATCGCCAGCGTCGCACCGACCAATCCGACGTACCCGAACACCGGCTTGCGGCTGAACACCGGCAGGATCTCGGTGATGATGCCGAAGAACGGCAGCGCGATGATGTAGACCTCGGGGTGGCCGAAGAACCAGAACAGATGCTGCCACAGGATCGCGCCCCCGTTGGCGGCGTCGAAGATGTGCGCTCCGAGCAGCCGGTCGGCCTCCAACGTCAGCAGTGCGCCGGCCAGGATCTGGAACGCGATCAGCGCCAGCATCGACGTGATCAGCACGTTCCAGGTGAAGATCGGCATCCGGAACATCGTCATGCCGGGCGCGCGCATGCAGATGATCGTGGTGATGAAGTTGACCGCACCGAGGATGGTGCCCAGGCCCGCCATCCACAGGCCCATGATCCACAGGTCGCCACCGACCCCGGGCGAGCGGATCTCGTTGGACAGCGGTGTGTAGGCGAACCAGCCGAAGTCGGCTGCACCCAGGGGGGTCACGAACCCGGACAGCACGATGAGACCGCCGAACAGGAACAGCCAGTAGCTGAACATGTTCAGCCGTGGGAACGCCACGTCGGGCGCACCGATCTGCAACGGCATGATCACGTTGGTGAAGCCGACGAACAGCGGCGTCGCGAACAACAGCAGCATGATCGTGCCGTGCATCGTGAACATCTGGTTGTAGACCTCGTCCTCCACGACCTGCAGGCCGGGGTAGGCGAGCTCCGCCCGGATCACCATGGCCATCAGGCCACCGACCAGGAAGAACGCGAACGAGGTGATCAGGTAGAGGTTGCCGATCAGCTTGTGGTCGGTGGTGGAGGCGTACCTGGCCAGCGTCTTGCCCAGCGACCGCCGCGGCGGCTGGCCGGAGCTGATCTGCCTGGAGGTATCAATCGCGGTCAATCCAGCACTTCCTCTGGCTCAGCGTCTTCCTCGAGCCCGACGATCTCGTCGGCCTGGGTGGACCCGTTGGCGATGCCGGTGTTGCCTCGCGCCTCGAGCGCGGCGAGGTACTCCTCGTACTCGGCCGGCTCGACCACCTTGACGGAGAAGAGCATGCGCGAATGCTGCAGCCCGCACAGCTCCGCGCAGCGCCCGTCGAAGGTACCGGTCTCGGTGGGCGTGGTGATCCAGGAGTTCTCGCGGCCGGGGATGACGTCCATCTTGAAGTAGTAGGCGGGGATCCAGAACGAGTGGATGACGTCGGGTGAGCGGAGGCGGAACTTCACCGTCTCGCCGACGGGCAACACCAGGGTCGGAGGCTCGGCGACCGTGCCGACGGTGAAGACGTCGTTACCGCCTGGCCCCTCGTCGATACCGTCCTCGCCGAGGTAGTTGAACGTCCACGACCATTGCTGGCCGACGACAAGCACCTCGTGGTCGACGCTCTCGTGCTCGGCCAGGATCGCCTCCTGCGCCACTACCGTGTGGTAGAAGAGCACGAAGATCGCGACGAACGGGGCGATCGTGTACAGCGCCTCGATCGGCAGGTTGTAGCGCACCTGCACCGGCACCTCGTCGTCGCTGCGGCGGCGGTAGCGCACGACGGCCCAGATGATGAGGCCCCACACCAGCACACCGACCACGCCGGCGGCGATCCACGCACCGATCCAGAGCTCCAGCATGTGCGGAGCTGACGAGTTCGCGGGCTCGGGAAGCCCGAGCCGCGTCAGCTCGCCCACCTCGGCCTCGGAGCATCCGGCCAGCAGCGGCAGGCTGAGCAGCGAAAGGATCACAGCGGCCACCCGGCGAGGCGCTCGGCCGCCTCGCGCAGTGCGCTCGGTGAGATCTAGACCCACGGGGCACCCTTCTCGATCGGTGCTCGAAACTTCTACGTCAAAACATCCGGGGCAAACACTAACCTAGCCAAACCTCGCCCGGACTCCCAGGTCAGCCAGGAGTGTCGTGAGCCGCGGGCGCTCGTGGGCATGCGCCCGCCGACCTCCCCCGGGAGGGAGGGTCACCGCTTAACGGCGAGCGAGGGTCAAGGCCGGGGGCACTGCACCAGCGGCTCGACCTCGGCGGCGGCGTCGGCGCCGTAGGCGATCTCCATCCGCTCCAGGAACATCCGCTTGGACAGCTCGTACTCCTGGGTGCCGACCGTCTCGACCACGAACGCTGCGAGCACGCAGCCGACCTCGGCGGCACGCTCCAGCTGCAGTCCCCAGTCGAGTGCCGCGACGAAGCCGGCACGGAAGGCGTCGCCCACGCCGGTGGGCTCCACCGCGTTGACGCCGGGGACCGCCTTGACCGTGATCGTCTCCTCGCCCCTGCGCTCGATCCGCACACCGTCGGCCCCCAGGGTGGTGACCAACGTGCCGACCCGGGCGAGTACGTCGGAGGCGGTCCAGCCGGTCTTCTGCTCGATCAGCGCGGCCTCGTAGTCATTGCAGAGCAGGTAGGTGGCGCCCTCGACGAGCTGGCGGATCATCGCGTCGTCGCCGAAGTGCAGCTGCTGGGAGGGGTCGGCGGCGAACGGCAGACCACGCGCGCGACACTCCTCGGTGTGCCGCAGCATCGCCTCCGGGTCGTTGGGGCTGATCACCACCAGGTCGAGGCCGCCGGTGCGGCTGATGACCGGGCCGAGCTCGATCTGGCGTGCCTCGGACATCGCTCCGGCGTAGAAGGACGCGATCTGGGCCAGCGTGGAGTCGTTGGTGCAGATGAAGCGCGCGGTGTGCCGGGTGTCGCTGACGTGCACCGAGCCGCAGTCGACACCGTGCCGCTCCAGCCAGGAGCGGTAGTCCACGAAGTCCTCCCCCACGGCGCCGACCAAGGTGGGGCGCAGACCCAGACACGCCATGCCGAAGGCGATGTTGGCCGCGCAGCCCCCACGACGCACCTCGAGGTCCTCGACGAGGAACGACAACGTCAGCCGATCGAGCTGGTCCCCCACGAGGGAGTCGGCGAACTTGCCGGGGAACGTCATGAGGTGGTCGGTCGCGATCGACCCGGTGACGGCGATGGACACGAGTGAGCTCCCAGGCAGGCGGTAGCGAGCGGTGCGGACGGCGAGCGCCGCACACATTACCCCTGCGGAATGTGCTGCGGACCTACTCGGGCGGAACCAGTCACCACCGGCCATGCGTCGTAGCCAGCAACGGACGCGGGCGAGAAGGCGGGCAAGAAGGAGAGTGACGAGACGATGAGATCCTGGTTTGCAGCGATGGCCGTGGCGCTCGCGGTGGCGCTCGTCGCCGGCGGCGTGTACGTCGCGGTGCGCTCGGACGACCTGTCTGAGCAGCGCCCGGATTCGCCGGCACCGAGCTCGACTCCGGTGCCACCGACGAAGACACCCAACATCCGCCCCCCGGAGCCGCCGCGCAGCACTGATCCGCCGGTCGAGCTGCCCACTCCGCCGCCGCCGACCCCGGTGCCGGCCACGAAGACTCCGAACATCCGACCGCCCGAACCGCCGCGGAGCACCGATCCGCCCCATAGCCGCGCGGCCACGCCTTAGTCACGCGCCCATCGACGCACGAACGCCCGGCCGCTGCGGGTGGCAGCTGCCGGGCGTCGCGGTGGAGAGCTAGCTCAGTGGAACGAGTCGCCGCAGGCGCAGGAACTCGTCGCGGTGGGGTTGTCGATCGTGAAGCCCTGCTTCTCGATCGTGTCGACGAAGTCGATCGTCGCCCCGTGCAGGTACGGAGTGCTCATCCGGTCGACCACCACGGACACGCCGCTGAAGTCGGTCACCGTGTCACCGTCGAGGCTGCGCTCGTCGAAGAACAGCTGGTAGCGCAGCCCAGAGCAGCCACCCGGCTGTACGGCGATGCGCAGCGCCAGGTCGTCACGACCCTCCTGGTCGAGCAGGCTCTTGACCTTGCTCGCGGCGTTGTCCGTGAGCTGGACGCCGGTCTGTGTCTCACTGGTCTGCGTCTGAGCTTCGCCCTGCACCGTCATCGCTAATCTCCCAAGGTCGATCGTCGTACGCGTGTCCTGTCTCAACACGTCGATGAGTCGAGGTCATTCCCATGGTGGCACACCAATCCAAGGAGCGGGTGATCCCGGCGGGTCGTGCGGGTGGGTCACCGGCTCAGTCGCCGGATCGGGACCAGGTGCGTGCCACCCGCCTGGCCAGCCGCGCCAGGCTGTCGTACGGCCGGGCGAAGGCCTCGTCGTGACCCACCAGCTCGAGCACCGAGTACGCCGACTCGATCCCCATGGCCCGCATCTCCCTGGACCCGACCAGCACCTGCCCGGCGAGCGCGATACAGGGACGCACCGCCTGTGTCGAGGTCTCGGCGACACCGTAGGCGACGTTGCCGGACCGGGACCGGAAGTCGAAGGCTCCCTCCCCGGTGACCACCAGGTCCGCCCAGCGGGCGTGGTCGGCCAGCCCGACCGCCTCGGCGACCAGGTCGACAGCTGCGGCACCCGTGCCACCCAGCAGCAGCAGGCCGAACCCGAGGCCACCGGCGGCCCCCGCGCCGCGCTGGTTGGCCAGCCTGCGGTCGGTGGCGTTCGCGAAGGACTCCAGCCAGGAGTCGACCGCCTGCTTGCGCTCCTCGCCGATCCCCTTCTGCTCGCCGTACACGTTGGTCGTCCCGATCAAGCCGAGCAAGGGGTTGTCCACGTCGGCGGCGAACACGATCTCGGTGTCACCGACACATTCGCGCACCTTGGTCAGGTCGGTGCGTCCGACTCCCTCCAGGCCGGCAGCGCCGACGTCGAACGTCGCGTCGCCCTCCAGGCCGAAGGCACGCAGCATCCCGGCGCCTGCGTCGTTGGTACCGGCCGCGCCGAGACCGACCACGAGCTTGCGGGCACCCTCGTTGATGGCGGTCATCATCAGCTGCCCGACGCCCGCCGTACCCGCGTCCTCCGGGGCTCCGGTCACTGGTGCGTCCGCGGCGTAGTAGGGCTCGGTGAGATGACGACCGCATGCCTGGGAGCTCTCGATGTAGGCGGTGTCGCCGACCATCAGGATGCCGGCGAGTGTCAGCGCGCCGAAGGGATCGCTCACCTCGAGGCTGAGCAGCTCGCCGCCGAGTGCGTTGTGGAGTACGTCGAGGAAGCCGGGCCCGCCATCGGCCATCGGCACCCGCCGGATCTCGTCGCCGGGGGCCTGTTGCAGCCAGCCCTCGGCGATCGCGTCGGCGGCATGCACCGCGGTGAGCGTTCCGGCGAACTTGTCTGGCGATACGAGCACGCGCATGCTCTCATCCTCTCGCATCCGCCAATGGCCCGGACGAGCTACGCCGCAGCACCACTCGGGCACCTCTTGCACCGATACGTCCGATCGCGTCGGGCGACGGCCCGCCGTCGCGCAGTATTGGGGTGCGCGGGGGGTGCCCGGCGCTGCGGCTGTCTCGGGGCCGCAGTCGCTCGACGGTGGTGGCTCGGCGCCGGATCGGCCGCCGAGCC
>DASSKO010000099.1:0-21199 GCA_035690425.1 Nocardioidaceae bacterium | reverse complement strand
GCCCGATGCTCCGAGTACGCCGAGCGGGACGGAGGCGGCCGAGCCACTGCCGCGCAGTCGCCCGGCGGTGCTGGCGCTGCTGGCGGCGGCCGAGGAGGATGCCGCCGCGGCGCATCGGGCCGACGTCCGGCGGGCCGAGTCCGGCCGGTTCGCCCAGTTGCTGGCCTCGATCTCGGCCGCGGAGACCCAGCACGCGACGACCATCGAGGGGACGCTCGAGGAGGCGGTGCGGTGAAGCCGCTGCAGACGGCACTCGCCGCCGAGCACGCCGCCGTCTTCGCCTACGGGGTGATCGGTGCGGTGCTGGGCGCTGCGTCGGAGGCGGCCGATGCGGACCTGGCCGCCGCCGGCTATGCCGCCCATCGCCGTCGCCGCGACCAGCTGATCGCCCGGCTCGGACAGGACGCGGTCGCGGCCGAGGCGGCGTACGCGCTGCCGTTCGACGTCGACAGCGAGCGGTCGGCGCGGCGGCTCGGCCGGCTCGTCGAGCAGCGCTGCGCGGCCGTGTACGCCGACGTCGTCAGCCGCACCGCCGGGGAGGCGCGGATGCTCGCGGCCACCGCGCTCACCGACTGCGCTGTCCGCGGCCTCGGCTGGGGGGTCGAGCCGGAGCCCTTCCCGGGCCTCGGCGAGCTCCGCTGAGGCGCAGACTCGCGTCCTGACGTACCGATCGTGGGACGTATGCAGGTGGTGCTGCGCTGGAGCAGACCTGGTCCGAGCAGGCGGCAGCCTACGAGCACACGAAGACCTCGACAAAGTGATCGTCGCGGCGGTAAGCATCAGGGCAGACCGCCGATCCGGATGCCGGCGCGCGTCCGGTAGCGCTTGTTCACCGAGATCAGCATCGCGGTCAACGGCTCGAGCTGCCGGCTCTGTCGCAGTGGCCCGACGTCGACTCCTGGGCGCCCGACCGCGGTCGCGGCCAGGTCGACGACCAGCCCCTTGGCGTCGGCGTCGTCCCCGCAGACCAGCACGTCCTCGTGGTCCAGCGGCCCCTCGTGCCGCCACAGGCTGACGGCCGAGACGGTGTGGAAGGCGCCTACCACCCGCGCACCCGCTGCCAGCCGTGCGGTCTCCTCCGCTGCGCTGTGGTCGGGCACGTCGAGCGCGTAGGCGCCGGCACGGTCGAAGCCCAGCGGGTTGACGCAGCTGACGACGACCCGGTCGGTCAGGGCGCCGGCCAGTGACTCGATCAGCGCGGTGTGGCCGTCGTAGGGGACGGCGACCACCACGATCTCGGCCCAGCGCACCGCGTCGGTGTTGGCCCGGCCCTCGACCGGCGTACCCGCATGCTCGGACACCTCCGCCGCAGCGTCGGCCGCACGGTCAGCCGAACGAGACCCCAGCACGACGTCGTGACCAGCCACCGCGAATCGGTAGCCGAGCCCCTTGCCCATCGCTCCGGTGCCGCCCACCATGGCGATTCGGGTCATGTAGCCACCCCTTCGGTCGATACCGCACTTCGAGTCGAGATCGCACTTCTGCCCCGCCACGTCAGGACGAGCGGGACAGTCAGATCCTGCCACCGGGCCGTGAGCGGCTCGCGACGGGATGAGAGCGCGCGAGAACGTCGCGGTGATGCCGGCCGCGCGCATCGGCATTTGTGCGTTCTCGGCGCGAGGGGTCGGACCAGGTCGGGCTAGCGCCAGGGCGCGATGACGTCCGGGAGGTCGGCCAGCCGCTGGATCACCGCGTCGGGCTGGCCGTTGGTGTGCCCGTGCTGCGCGGCGGGTACGTCGGAATGCGGCACGTGCACCGCCTTCATGCCGACGGCCGTGGCGCCGTAGATGTCGTCGAAGAGCCGATCGCCGACGAAGACGCAGCGAGCCGGGTCGTCGACACCGACCGCGGCCATCGCCGCCCCGAACGCCTCCGGGTGCGGCTTGGTCCACGGGATCTCGCTGGTGTAGACCGCACCGTCGAGCAGGTGCAGCACACCGTCGCGCTCGAAGAAGCCCTCGTGCCACTCCCGCGGCCACACGGTGTTGGACAGCACACCGATCCTGATGCCGTCGGCCCGCAGCCGGTCGAACAGCGCCGGGACGTCGGGATCGGTGAGCGTCCTTGGCTCCCAGAAGTCGCGGTAGGGCTGCAGCAGGCTCGCGTCGTGGGTGAGCCCGGCGGCCGCGAAGATGTCGGCGATCGTGGCACTGCGGTGCTCGTCGCGCGAGCGCTCCCAGACCGTGCCGTTCGCGGCCAGCAGCGCGGCGGCCGCCTCCTCGGGGTCGCCACTGTGCACACCACTGGGCACACACGCCTGCGCGAGCGCCGCGGACTCCTCCGCGAAGTCGATCGTGCGCCAGGGGGTGAGCGTGCCGCCCCAGTCGAAGATGACGGCGTCAACGGCCACGGACCACACCCACCAGGTGCCCGACCGCGTCGACCAGCTTGACCTCGGCACGATCGCCGGAGGCTCGGTCCTTCACGTCGACCACGCCGTCGGCCAGGCCCTTGCCCACCACGACGATGGTCGGCACCCCGATGAGCTCGGCGTCCTTGAACTTCACGCCGGGCGAGACCTTGCGCCGGTCGTCGAAGAGGACGCAGACGCCGGCCGCCTCCAGGTCGCTCACCAGCTGGTCGGCGGCCTCGAACACGGCCTCGTCCTTGCCGGTGGCGACCAGGTGCACGTCGGCCGGCGAGACCTCCCGCGGCCAGATGATGCCGAGCTCGTCGTGGGAGTTCTCGACGATCGCCGCCACCGCCCTGGACACGCCGATGCCGTAGGACCCCATGGTCACCGTCACCAGCCTGCCGTGCTCGTCGAGCACCTTGAGGTCGAGCGCCTCGGCGAACCGCCGCCCCAGCTGGAAGATGTGGCCCATCTCGATGCCACGGGCCGACTCCAACGGGCTGCCGCACCGGGGACACGGGTCGCCGTCGCGGATGTCGGCCGCCTCGATGACGCCGTCGGCGGTGAAGTCACGCCCCACCACCAGGTCGAGCACGTGGCTGCCGGCGACGTCCGCGCCGGTGACCCACCTGCTGCCCTCGACGATGCGCGGGTCGACCAGGTAGCGGATGCCGCTCGCGTTGTGCTCCCCCAGCGCACCGGGGCCGATGTAGCCCTTCGCCAACTCCGGGTGGGCGGTGAAGTCGGTCTCGGTGAACGCCTCCACCTCCGCCGGCTCCACCTGGGCGCCGAGCCGCTTCTCGTCGACCTCGCGGTCGCCCGGTACGCCGACCGCGAGCGGCTCGCGGGTGCCGTCGGGGTACACGAGCATGACGACGACGTTCTTCAGCGTGTCGGCGGCCGTCCAGGGCCGGTCCGTCCGCGGGAAGGCCTCGTTGAGATGGTCGACCAGCGTCTCGATCGTCGGGGTGTCGGGGGTCTGCTCGGCATGCGCGGCGGGCGCGTCGTCGTACCCGGTCGACTCCGGGACCGGCACCCGCACCGCCTCGACGTTGGCGGCGTAGTCGCAGGAGGTGCAGCGCACGTAGGTGTCCTCGCCGTTCTCCGCAGTGGCGAGGAACTCCTCCGAGGCCGAGCCGCCCATCGCCCCCGACATCGCGGACACGATCACGTAGTCGAACCCGAGGCGGTCGAAGATCTTGACGTAGGCGTCGCGATGCTGCTGATAGGACCGCAGGAACGCCTCGTCGGAGACGTCGAAGGAGTAGGAGTCCTTCATCACGAACTCACGTCCGCGCAGGATGCCGGCGCGGGGCCTGGGCTCGTCGCGGTACTTGGTCTGGATCTGGTAGATCGACAGCGGCAGGTCCTTGTAGGACGAGTAGAGGTCCTTCACCAGCAGCGTGAACATCTCCTCGTGCGTGGGTCCGAGCAGATAGTCGGCGTCCTTGCGGTCCTGGAGCCGGAAGATGTTGTCGCCGTAGTCGGTCCAGCGACCGGAGGCGTCATAGGGCTCGCGCGGCAGCAACGCCGGGAAGTGCACCTCCTGCGCACCCATGGCGTCCATCTCCTCGCGGACGATCCGCTCGACGTTGCGGTAGACCCGGTACCCCAGCGGCAGCCAGGAGTAGATGCCGGGTGCGGCGCGTCGGACATACCCCGCGCGGACCAGCAGCCGGTGGCTCGGGACCTCCGCGTCCGCCGGGTCCTCGCGCAGGGTGCGCAGGAACAGCGTCGACATCCGCAGTGTCACAAGAACTCCAACTCGGGTACGGCGGTGAGGCAGGACGCGCACGAGGATATCGGCCCGGCGACCGGTCGGCATCCTTGGTGGCCCATGGGCGGCAGGAGGCACCACGGGGACTGTGACGACGCAGTGTGCCCCGTCTGTCCCGCCCGGCTCCTGTGAACGGTCCGAAAGTAGCGACCGCGGAAGATCCTCCGTGTCCTTGCACGGGTGATCTTCCCCAGATAGCCATCCGATGCAGGTCAACCGCGGGTGGCGCGCCAAGCGATGCGGATCATCGGCAGCTGCAGGGGCAGCCGCACGATGGTGCCGGCCCGGAACACCGTTGAGCTGTTGCGCCGGGCACTCACCGCCATCTGCACGTTGGCGGGAAACACACCGACCAGGAGCGCCGTGCTCAGCCAGCCCGCGGCCGGGCGCGTGCGCGCATGCAGCAGGCCCGCAGCGCAGACCAGCTCGAGCGCGCCGGAGGCGTAGACGAGCTTGCGCTTATGCGGCAGGCGCCTCGGGACGATCCGCTCGAACGGGCGCGGCCGGGCGAAGTGGGCCACCCCGGAGGTGGCGAACAGCGCGGCCAGCGCAGTGATGTCCAGCGCCGTGGTGTCCAGCGCCGTGGCGTCCAGCGCAGTGGCGTCCTGCGCGATGATGTCCTTGCGCACACGACGAACCTAGCCGCTCCGCCGTCGCAGCCCGTCGGCTCGTGCACCCGGCAGGTCGACGGCATCGTCGACCCGGGCACAGGGCGGCCCGCAGCTCACCGGCCGTGGCCTGCGGCGTACCCGTCGACCACCCGCAGGCCGCAGTGGGCTACCGGCGCCCGATCCGGCGTTGCTCGTCGGTGGGCTGGTGCCCGTATTCGCCCCCAGTGCCGCGCCACCCGCGGACGGTGCGACACGTGCGACGGGCCACGGTGCCCGCAGCCTCAGAACAGAATGGTCGAGAACGTGCAACGCTGCACCATCCCGATGCGCTCGTAGGCCCGACGGGCGGCGACGTTGTGGTCGTTGACGTACAGCGTCACCACCGGGGCGATGTCGGCCAGGGCCTGTTCGACGACGGCCGCCATGCCTGCGGCCGACAGCCCCTCACCGCGGCGGGCGGGCGGGACCCACACGCCCTGCACCTGGCACGCGTGCGGAGTGACCGAGCCGACCTCGGCCTTGAACATCACCTCGCCATCCTCGATCCGCGCGAACGCGTGGCCCTTGGCGATCATCTGCCGCACCCGGGCGCGGTACAGGTCGCGGCCGCCCCCGATCTCGGGTGAGATGCCGACCTCCTCGATGAACATCTGCACGCACGCCGGGTAGATGATCTCGAACTCGTCGTCGCGCACCCGCCGTACCAGTGGGTCGGCCGCCGCCCGTGGTGCGTGGTCGAGCGTCAGGAACGGCTGTGCCGGACGCACCAGCCGGGGCCTGCCCCAGTACGGCTGGACTCCCTCCCACAGCTGGTGGACCGCGTCGGCGCGGCCGACGATCGAGCTGCACTGGCGGCCCTTGGCCACCGCGCGGGTGACGAACGCCTCCAAGGCGGCGTTGTCATGCCCGGCCGGCGAGACCGTCACCGGCACCAGGTTGGCCGCGGAGTGGCACAGCGAGACCAGCTCACCGCGGTCGAGATACCCCCACATCTCACCGCCGAGCCACCGGGGGTCCAGCCGGGTCAGGCGCACCCGGTGGTCCACGAACACGTTCGTCACCGGGTCGCGCTCGAGCAGCTCCTGCACCTGCCGCAGGTCGCCGGGCCCGAGCAGCCGGAGCCCGGAGGTGGTGGTCAGCACAGTGTGAGGGTACGACGAATATCGGCCGACGGCTTCGGCGCATGGCTCTCCCCCCACAGCTTACGGTGGTGGCATGGCCACGATCGAGCTACGCAGGGTCCACGACGTCGTGGGTGAGCGCAAACAGGCACCGACCTTCCTGGTCGACCGCATCTGGCCGCGCGGCGTCGCCAAGGACGACCTCGACATCGACGCCTGGGTGCGCGACATCGCCCCCAGCACCGAGCTGCGCAAGTGGTTCGGGCACGACCCCGCGCGCTGGGCCGAGTTCCGCAAGCGCTACCTCTCCGAGCTGGCCGAGAACTCCGATGCTGCCGAGCCGCTGTTGAACGCAGCGCGCAACGGGCGCCTGGTGCTGCTGTTCGCCGCCAAGGACACCGAGCACAACCAGGCCGTCGTCATCCGCGAATGGCTGCAACGTCACAAGCTGTAGCCGCTCCTGACCTGGCTACAGCACCTTCGACAGGAACGCCTGCGTGCGCTCGTGCTGTGGGGCGGCGAGCACCTCGCCGGGCACGCCCTCCTCGACGATGACCCCGTCGTCCATGAAGACCAGCTTGTGCCCGACCTCTCGGGCGAAGCCCATCTCGTGGGTGACCACCATCATCGTCATGCCCTCCGTGGCAAGCTGCTTCATCGTCGCGAGCACCTCCCCGACCAGCTCCGGGTCCAAGGCGCTGGTCGGCTCGTCGAAGAGCATCATGTCCGGCTCCATCGACAGCGCCCGTGCGATCGCCACCCGCTGCTGCTGGCCGCCGGACAGGTGCGCCGGGTAGGCACCCTCGCGGTCCGCAAGCCCGACCCGCTCGAGGTTGCGCCGGGCGATCTCCGCGGCTTCGTTCTTGCTTCGCTTGCGGACCCGCTGCTGCGCGATGGTCAGGTTACGCAGCACGGTCAGATGCGGAAACAGGTTGAACTGCTGGAACACCATGCCGATCCGGCTGCGCACGTCATCGACGTCGACCTCCGGGTCGGTGATGTCGATGCCCTCGACGAAGATCTTGCCGGAGGTGGGCTCCTCGAGCCGGTTGACGCACCGCAGCAGCGTCGACTTGCCGGACCCCGACGGCCCGACGACACAGACCACCTCGCTGTTGTCGACGTGGAAATCGATGCCCTTGAGCACCTCGTTGTCGCCGAAGTACTTGTGCAGGTCGCGTACGGCGATCGCCGGCTCGTTGGTCGTCATCGGGCCCTCTGGGTACGTCGTTCGAGGCGCGCCACCAGCCTGGTCAGTGGCAGCGTGATGATCAGGTACATCACGGCGGCCGCGATGAGCGGCGTGGAGTTGGCGGTGGTCGATACCGCGTCGCGTGCGAACGTGGTCAGCTCACGCGACTCGATGGCCATGCCTGCGATGAACAGCAGA
Organism: Nocardioidaceae bacterium; assembly: GCA_035690425.1. Taxonomy (GTDB): domain Bacteria; phylum Actinomycetota; class Actinomycetes; order Propionibacteriales; family Nocardioidaceae; genus DASSKO01. The sequence goes on along the minus strand of DASSKO010000099.1, from coordinate 13,947 downwards.
GACGTGTCCTTGATGATGATCACGAACTCGTTGGTCAACGGCGGGATGACGATCCGGAAGGCCTGCGGCAGCACGACCGAGACCATCGTCCACAGCGGGTTCATGCCCAGCGACTTGGCTGCCTCCACCTGCCCCTTGGGCACCGCCTGGATGCCCGCCCGCAGCGTCTCGGCGATGTAGGCGGCGGACACCACGATCAGACCGATCAACGCGGGGACGGTGTTGCCGCCCGGCGGCTGCCACTGGAATGCGATCGGGACCGCGAAGGCGAACGCGAAGATCACCAGCAGGGCCGGCAGCCCGCGGAAGAACTCGATGTAGCCGGTGGCGACCCACCGATAGGGCGCGATCGGCGACAGCTTCATCAGCGCAAGCAACAGGCCACCGACGAGTCCACCGACGAACGCCACGATCGTGTAGACCACGGTGTTCTTCGCGGCGATCGTCACGATCGCCGGCCAGGTCTCCTCCAACGTCGAGAGGTCGAGGAAGTTCTCCTGGATCGCCACCCAGTCTGCGGCCAGGACCAGGGCGGCCACCACGGCCACGAAGACGGCGTAGAAGACGCCGCGGACCAGGCGGCGCTTGGTCGACCGCTTCACGCGCGGGTCACTCCGCCTTGAAGTACTCGTCGAAGATCTCCTGGTAGGTGCCGTTGTCCTTCAGCTTCTGCAGCTGGGCGTTGACCTCCTCGAGCAGGGCCTCGCTGCCTTCCTCGGCAACCGCGAACCCGTACGCCTCGTCGGTCTTGAAGGTGTCGACGATCTCGAAGTCGCCGTCGCGCGTGTGGTTGAGGTTGACCGGCAGGTCCTGCAGGATCGCGTCGATGTTGCCCGCCCGGATCGCGGCATACAGCTCGGCGTCGCTCGGGTAGGCGATCAGCTTGGTGCCCTCCGGGACGTTCTCCTCGGCGAACTTCTGCCCGGTCGTGCCCTGCTGCACACCGACCTGCTTGCCAGCCAGGTCCTCGATCGAAGTGATGTCGGAACCGCTCGGCACCAGCAGCGACTGCTGGGAGTCGTAGTAGGACTCGGAGAAGTCGAGGTTCTCCTCCCGCTCCTCGGTGATCGTCATCGCGCTCGCCCCGATGTCGCACTGCCCGGCCGCGAGGGATGCACCGCTCTGCAGGCCCTCGAACCCGACGTCTTGGACTTCGAGCTCCAGGCCCATGCCCTGAGCGATCTCCCGCATCAGGTCGATGTCGAACCCGGTGTAGTCCCCACCCTGCTGCATCTCGAACGGCGGGTACGGAATGTCCGAGCAGACCGTCAGGGTCCCCTCCGACACCAGCGACAACCCCTCCTCGGCGCTGCCGCCACCGGAGTCCTCGCTGCCGCACGCCGACAACGTGACCAGAGCCGCCGCGGCCATAACACTTCCGAACAACCGTGCCCGCATCAGTGAAACCCTTCCTCCGGGGTCGAAGCTGACAACTGAGGGCGTGCGCCCTCACCCCCTAGCGTGTCAAGCAACATAGCGTGTCGTCCGCCACCGCCGCGCGCCACCGCACACTGTGGCGCAATCGTGACCCGGCCTCTGCTCAGCGAACCGCAGCCAGCACCGCGTCGAGCACCCGGTCGGCGCCGAAGCGGACCACGTCGTCGGCGACGACCCCGGTCTCGGCCTCCGCCTGCCGGCACGCCTCCCGCGCTTGCTCCTCGTCGAGTACGGCGGTGTTGAGCGCGATCGCCGCCACCGGGGCAGGCCGCACCCAGGCAGTCGCCTGCTCGTACGCCCGCGCGATCTCTGCCAGTGCCGGCAGCGGCGTCCTGGCGTTGTCGCCGACAGTCGTCGCACCGGCCCGGTGGCACACCACGAGCGCGTCAGCGGACGACCCGTGCAGCAGCCCGAGGGTGACGCCGGAGTACGCCTGGTGGAACAGCGACCCCTGGCCCTCCAGCCACAGCAGGTCGCCGCGCTGCGCGCCCTCGCGCACCAGCCGGTCGGCCGCGCCGGCGACGTAGTCGGAGACCACATGGTCGACGGCCATCCCCCAGCCGGTGATCGCCACTCCGGTCTGCCCGGTCGCGATGAACACCGACGCCAGATCACGTCGTCGCGCGGCCCGGTCGAGCTCGAGCGTGACCGTCATCTTGCCGATCGCGCAGTCGGAGCCGACCGAGTGCACGACACGGGCGGGGATCGGCACCTCGCGGCCGAGCGGCACGTCGAGATCCGCGGGCGCCGCCCGCAGGTCGCGCAGCTGCACGCCCTGTGCCCGCGCCGCCTCGGCCAGCTCCGGGTCGTCGGCGAGGGTCGTGTGCAGACCCGCCTCGATGTGCATGCCCAGGCCGATCGCCTCCAGCAACATCGCCCGCCACTGCGGCGTGAGCCGGCCACCCATCGGCGCCACGCCGACCAGCAGCACGTCGGCGCCCAGCTCGCGGGCGGCCGGCACGTCCGCCACCACCGGTGCCGGGTGGTCGCAGAACGGCGCCACGTCGACGGCACGACGCCCGGCATGCACCGCGTCGACGACGCAGCCGACGTCGCGGGTGCCGTAACGCATCACGCCATGCCCGGTCTTGGCCGCCGACTCGTGCAGCAGGCCGTCGGTCAGGATCGCGAGCCGGTCACTCACGGCGGCTCTTCGCAGCAGCCGGCGTGACACCGAGCCCGGGCGCGTCGGTCAGCACGACCCGCCCGCCGGTCAGGCCGAGGCCGGTGAACGGGGAGTCGGTGATCAGCAGATGCCCGTCAAGGTCGACGTGGTCGGCGAGCGAGCCCAGCTGGGCAGCCTCGACGATGCCGAGCTGGGACTCGATCATGCAGCCGAGCATCACCTGCAGGTCCAGAGCGCGCGCGGTGTGGACCATCCGCAGCGCCTCCCGAATGCCACCGCACTTGGCCAGCTTGATCACGATGCCGTCGGCGTAGCCGGCGATGTCCGGCACGCTGGCGAGGTCCTTGCAGCCCTCGTCGATCAGCACCGGGATCCGACCGGGCAGCTTCCGATAGCCGAGGTAGCTGTCGCGGTCGGCGGCCGGGAACGGCTGCTCGATGAACTCCACACCCAGCGACACCAGGTGCGGGAGCATCTCCTCCGCCGTCTGCAGCGACCAGCCCTCGTTGCCGTCGATGCGCAGCCTCGCGTCGGTCACCCCGCGGATGGCCTCGAGCCGCTCGAGGTCGCCCGGACCCCCGACCTTGACCTTGTACACGTCGAACCCGGGCGCGCGCCGCACCTTGCCGACGGTGTCAGCGAGGTCGGACATGCCGATGGTGAAGCTGGTCTGCGGCTGCACGCCGTCGAGCCCGAGCACCCGCCACACCGGCTGCCCGAACTGCTTGCCGACCCAGTCGTGCACGACACCGTCGAGCACCTGCTTCGCCCCCTGCGGGCCGTCCCATGCTCGGAGCCGGCGCGCCACCGCCTCGATGTCACGCGGGTCGCGGCCGAGCAGATACTCTCCGTCCTGCTCCAGGGCATCGAGCATCGAGTCGACCGACTCGCCCCAGTAGGACACCGGCGACCCCTCGCCGTACGCGGTGACGCCGTCGAGGTCGAGCGTGGCGACCACGACGTCCTGGGTGTCGACCGAGGACCGGGAGATCGTGAACGTCTCCGCGAGCCGCAGGGTCTCGCGGCGCAGCGCCAGCGGCATCAGCCGACCGACACCGTTGGGCCCGCAGCTGATGCAGCGCCGCCGACCGGCTCGCCCATCTCGTCGGCGATCCGCATGGCCTCCTCGATCAGCGTCTCCACGATCTGCGCCTCCGGCACGGTCTTGACGACCTCGCCCTTGACGAAGATCTGGCCCTTGCCGTTGCCCGACGCCACACCGAGGTCGGCCTCGCGCGCCTCGCCGGGGCCGTTGACGACGCAGCCCATCACCGCGACCCGCAGCGGAACCTCCATGCCCTCGAGCCCGGCCGTGACCTCGTCGGCGAGCTTGTAGACGTCGACCTGGGCTCGCCCGCAGGAGGGACAGGAGACGATCTCCAGCTTGCGGGGCCGCAGGTTGAGCGACTGCAGGATCGCCTGCCCCACCTTGACCTCCTCGACCGGCGGCGCCGACAGAGACACCCGGATGGTGTCCCCGATGCCCCGGCTCAGCAGCGACCCGAACGCCACCGCCGACTTGATCGTGCCCTGGAACGCCGGCCCGGCCTCGGTGACGCCGAGGTGCAGCGGCCAGTCACCGCGCTCGGCCAGCATCTCGTAGGCCTGCACCATCACGACGGGGTCGTTGTGCTTGACCGAGATCTTGAAATCGTGGAAGTCATGCTCCTCGAACAGCGAGGCTTCCCACACCGCCGACTCCACCAGGGCCTCCGGCGTCGGCTTGCCGTACTTCTCCAACAGCCGCTTGTCGAGCGACCCGGCGTTGACACCGATCCGGATCGACGTACCCGTGTCCTTGGCCGCCTTCGCGATCTCCTTGACCTGGTCGTCGAACCGGCGGATGTTGCCCGGGTTGACGCGTACGGCGGCACAGCCGGCCTCGATCGCGGCGAAGACGTACTTGGGCTGAAAGTGGATGTCGGCGATGACCGGGATCTGCGACTTGGCCGCGATCGCCGGCAGCGCCTCGGCGTCGTCCTGGCTCGGGCAGGCGACCCGGACGATGTCGCAGCCCGAAGCCGTCAGCTCGGCGATCTGCTGCAGCGTGGCGTTGATGTCGGTCGTCGGCGTGGTCGTCATCGACTGGACCGACACCGGCGCGTCGCCACCGACCAGCACCTTGCCGACCTTGATCTGGCGCGACCGGCGACGCTCGGCCAGGGTCGGGGGCGGTCCGGCGGGCATTCCCAGGTCGATCGAGGTCATGTGCGCACCTTTGTCTCGGGGGATGGCAGGTCGAAGTCGCGGTTCGGCGTGCGGCCGGGGACGCGGCTGGAGGTCCGGCTCATAGGCCCAGCCGGACCGGGTTGACGAAGTCGGCATAGATGAGCACCACGCCGGTCAGCAGCAGGACGCCGCCGACCACGTAGGCGACGGGCAACAGCTTGGCCACGTCGACGTACCCGGGGTCGGGGCGCTTGAACACTTTCGCCACGCCGCGCCGCAGCGCCTCGTAGAGGGCGCCGGCCATGTGCCCGCCGTCGAGCGGCAGCAGCGGGATGAAGTTGAACAGCGCGAGGAAGAGGTTGAGGATCCCCAGGAAGGAGATCACGCCGACGACCTTCTGCTCGAAGATCAGCTGGTCGGTGGCGGCAACTTCGCCGGCGACCCGGCTGGCCCCGACGACACTGACCGGACTGTTCTGGTCGCGGTCGGCGCCCAGGAAGGCGGCCTGGAAGACCCCGACCATCTTCTCCGGCAGGTGCAGCAGCGCCTCGCCGACGTCCTTGGTCGTCTGCCCCATCGTCACGAAGACGTAGCCGACGCCCTGGCGCTCCAGCTCCTGCACCGGGGCGACGCCGAGGAAGCCCACCTGCACGAACTCCTCGCTGCGCGGTGCCTCGGGCCGGGACGAGACGGTGGTGTTGGTCTCCAGCACCACCCGGTCGCCGTCGCGCTCGACCACGATCGACGCGGCGCCGTCGTCGTTGCCGCGGATCAGCCCGGTGAGCTGGTCCCACGACTCCACGGCGGTGCCGTTGAACGCCACGATGCGGTCGCCCGCCTCCAGACCGGCCTGCTTGGCCGGAGACACGGGGTCCGACGGCGTGCAGGTCCGCCCCTGAGCCGCCTCGTCGGCCGGGATCACGCAGTCGACCACCTGAGCGACCACCGGCCGCGGCTCGGGCACCCCGTAGAGCATCCACACGCCGCCGAGCAGCAGGAACGCCAGCGCGACGTTGACCATCGGGCCACCGGCCATCACGATCAGCTTCTGCCACCACGGCTTGCGGTAGAACAGCCGGTCCTCGTCACCCGGCTCGACGTGCTCCCACTCCGCGCTGCGGGCGTCGGCGATCAGCTGGGTGAACAGGCCGGTGTTGGAGCGCCGGATCCGCGTCGGGTCGCCGCCCTTCTCCGGCGGCAGCATGCCTACCAGCTTCACGTAGCCCCCCAGCGGGACCGCCTTGACGCCGTACTCGGTCTCGCCGCGTTTGGTCGACCACACGGTCTTGCCGAAGCCGACGAAGTACTGGGTGACCTTGATGCCGAACTTCTTGGCGGGGACCATGTGCCCGACCTCGTGCAGCGCGATCGACGCAATCACGCCGAGCGCGAACACCACCACGCCCACCGTGTAGGCGAGGATCTCGGTCATCTGGTCGGGCCCTTCTCGGGTTGCTGCTGCGTGGACTGCGGGGTGGACTGCTGGCCGATCATCCGGCGGGCACAGGTGCGTGCCCACTCGTCGGCGGCGAGCACGTCGTCAAGCGTCAACGTGCTCGCCTTCGAGGGTACGTCGTGGACGCCGAGCACGCTTGCGACCGTGTCGACGATCGCGGTGAACGGCAGCTGACCAGCTCGGAACGCCTCGACGCAGACCTCGTTGGCGGCGTTGAAGACCGCAGGCGCGGTGCCCGCGGCACGGCCGGCCTCGGCGGCGAGCCGCACGGCGGGGAACGCCTCGTGGTCGAGCGGGAAGAACTCCCAGGTCGAGGCCTTGGTCCAGTCGCAGCCGGGTACGGCGTCGGGGACGAGGTCGGGCCAGCCGAGCGCGAGCGAGATGGCCAGCCCCATGTTGGGCGGCGCCGCCTGCGCCAGAGTCGACCCGTCGACGAACTCCACCATCGAGTGCACGATCGACTGCGGGTGCACCACGACGTCGATGCGGTCGAAGTCGATGTCGAAGAGCAGGTGCGCCTCGATCACCTCCAGCCCCTTGTTGACCAGCGTGGCCGAGTTGATCGTGATGACCGGCCCCATCGACCAGGTCGGGTGGTTCAGGGCCTGCTCGGGCGTCACCTCCGCGAGCTCGTCGCGGCCGCGGCCACGAAACGGACCACCCGACGCGGTCACCACCAGCCGCCGCACCTCCTCGGGCGCACCTCCCCGCAGGCACTGGGCGAGGGCGCTGTGCTCGCTGTCGACCGGAATCAGCTGTCCCGGCTTGGCGACGCGCTTGACCAGGTCGCCCCCGATGATCAGCGACTCCTTGTTCGCCAGCGCCAGCGTCCGCCCGGCCTCGAGCGCCGCCAAGGTCGGCTGCAGCCCCACCGCCCCGGTCATCGCGTTGAGAACGACGTCGCACGGCAGCGCCGCCACCTGCTGGGCCGCCTTCGGACCCACCAGCACTCTGGGCAGCTTGAAGTCACCACTGCTGTAGCCCTGTCGCTGCGCCGCCGCGAACAGGGCCAGCTGCACGTCCTCGGCCGACGTACCCGCCGCGACCGCCACCACCGGCACCTGGTGGGCCACCGCCTGCTCGGCCAGCAACGCGGGGTTGGAGCCGCCGGCGGCCAGTGCCACGACGCGGAACCGGTCGGGGCAGCGATCGATCAGGTCGAGCGCCTGGGTGCCGATCGAGCCGGTGGAACCGAGGACGACGACCTCTTTGGGGCCACGGGCAGTCACGGACATCACTCAGGCATTGTCCCATGTGGCGCCGACGTTCGCCGGGACGCGACGAGGCATGTGCGCGAAGGCCTGCTCGCCGCCCACGTAGGTCGCGACGACGCCGGCCTCGCGGACAGGTCGCAGCGCAGCCGCTCGAAGCCACCCTGGGCGGGCGCCCACGGCGACGATCCGCGGCCGTCGACGCAGATCTGGTCCAGATGCATGACGGACTTCTACTCAGGCTGACGCCTGGGCCGGACGCGTCGGTCCTCGGACTCGGCGGGAGGGTAGCCTCGCACCATGGGCGCACACTGGCATCCGTTCTCCGACATGGGCGCCGTCGAACGTGACGGCGAGTTCGTGCTGACGCGGGGCGAGGGGGTGCATGTCTGGGATCGCGACGGCAACCGCTACCTCGACGCCACCGCGGGCCTGTGGTTCGCGCTGGTGGGGCACGGCCGCACCGAGCTGGCCGATGCCGCGGCGGCGCAGATGCGCGAGCTCGCGGCCTACTCGACGTTCGGCGACAACACCTCTCCGCCGACCAACGAGCTGGCCGATCGGCTCGCCGGTATCGCGCCGGTCGCCGACAGCAAGATCTTCTTCACCAGCGGCGGCTCGGACTCCATCGACACCGCAGCCAAGCTGGCGCGCCGCTACTGGCACGAGCGAGGGAAGCCGCAGCGCACCATCATCCTCGGCCGGCAGAAGGCCTACCACGGCACGAACGTCGCCGGCACTGCGCTGGCCGGCATCCCCGGCAACCGCGAGGGGTTCGGCGAGCTGATGCCGGACGTGGCCACGGTCGCGTGGGACGACCCGGCCGACCTGCGCAAGGAGATCGAGACCATCGGCGTCGAGCGCGTGGCCGCGTTCTTCTGCGAGCCGGTCATCGGCTCCGGCGGCGTCTACCCGCCGCCGGAGGGCTACCTCGCCGAGGTACGCCAGATCTGTCGCGACCTCGACGTGCTGTTCGTCGCCGACGAGGTGGTGACCGGCTTCGGGCGGATCGGTGGCGCTTGGTTCGCCAGCACCCGGTTCGACCTGGAGCCTGACCTGATGACGGTGGCCAAGGGTCTGACCTCCGGTGCGCTGCCGATGGGTGCGGTCTTCGTCGCTCCACGGGTCGCCGAGCCGTTCTTCGCCCGCGACGCCGGAGTTTGGTGGCGGCACGGCTACACCTACTCCGGGCATCCGACCGCCGCCGCCGTGGCGCTGGCCAACCTCGACCTGATCGAGAGCATGGGGCTGGTGGAGGAGGCCCGCCGGCTCGAGTCGGTGATGGCCACGACGCTGGCTCCGCTGGAGCGACACGGCCTCGTCGCCGAGGTGCGCCGGGGCACGGGCGCGCTGGCCGCGGTCCAGCTCGAGGACGCCGCGCGGGCGCCACAGCTGGTCAAGGTGCTGCGCCGGCACGGTGTCGCCGTGCGGGCGGTGGGGGCCGGGGCCTTGCAGATCTCCCCCGCCCTGGTGATGACCGACGCCGAGGTCGCCGAGCTCGCCGAGCGGATCGGCGCGGCCCTCGACGACCTGGCAGCAGGACGGCGCGGCGCCAGTTGACGATCTTGTCGTTCCGTCCGGCGCGGAGCAGCAACATCGTCAACTGCGGGGCCGCATGCCCGATCGGCGGCGCGTCTCGCTGCAGGACCTCTGCCGTTGCGTCACGGCCCGCACAGCCGCCACCGTGGTGACCATGGCGAGTGAGGACGACGTACGACGGATCTGCCTGTCGATGAGCGGAGTCACCGAGCGGGCGAGCTGGGGCCAGCCGGCCTGGTTCGCGCGCACCCTGATGGCCCGGATCTGGGCGCCCGGTGTGGTCACGGTCAAGACCGAGGAGCGCGACGCCTTGGCCGCCACCGACTCGCAGACCTACTTCTGGACGCCGCACCACGAGCGTTCCCCGAGGCTCGTGCTGGTGCGGCTCGGCAACGTGGGTGCGGACGAACTGGCCGAGCTGCTCGATGACTCCTACCGGATCGCCGGGGCATCGAGGACTGCCTGACGCTCCCGCGGTCAGGGGTGGTCGCGGCGCAGGGCCGGGCCGAGCGCGTCGAGAACCGCGGGGTCCTCGATCGTCGAGGGAACCCGCGCCTGCTTGCCGTCGGCGATCTCGCGCATGGTCTGGCGCAGGATCTTCCCCGAGCGGGTCTTGGGCAGCGCCGGCACCACCGTGACGTCCTTGAAGGCGGCCACCGGTCCTACTTGGTCGCGGACCGCCGCGATCAGCTCGGCGGCCAGTTCGTCGGGGTCGGCCTCGACACCGGCCTTGAGCACGACGAAGCCACGCGGCTGCTGGCCCTTCACCGCATCGTCGACGCCGATGACCGCGCACTCCGCCACCGACGGGTGTTGTGCCAGCACCGCCTCCATCGAGCCTGTCGACAGCCGGTGACCGGCGACGTTGATGACGTCGTCGGTGCGTCCCATCACGAACAGGTAGCCGTCGTCGTCGATGTACCCGCTGTCACCGGAGAGGTAGAACCCGGGGTAGGTCGACAGGTAGGACTGCACGAACCGTTCGTCGTCGCGCCACAAGGTCGGCAACGTCCCCGGTGGCAGCGGCAGCCGGATGGCGATGGCGCCCTCGGTGCCGGCCGGTAGCGGACCGCCCGACTCGTCCAGGATCTGCACGTCGTAGCCGGGCATGGGCACCGACGGGGACCCTGCCTTGATCGGCATCGGGTCCAGCCCACGCGGATTCGCCGCGATCGGCCAGCCGGTCTCGGTCTGCCACCAGTTGTCGACGACGGGTACGCCGAGCTCGCCGGCGGCCCAGGCGTAGGTACCGGGGTCGAGACGCTCGCCGGCGAGGAACAGGTGCCGCAGGCTGGAGATGTCGTGCTGCGCGAGCAGCAAGCCGTCCGGGTCCTCCTTCTTGATGGCACGCATCGCCGTCGGCGCGGTGAACAGCGCCGATACGCCGTGCTCGGCGACCACTCGCCAGAAGCCACCCGCGTCCGGGGTGCCGACGGGTTTGCCCTCGTAGAGCACCGTGGTGGCGCCGACCAGCAGCGGCGCGTAGACGATGTAGGAGTGGCCGACCACCCACCCCACGTCGGAGGCGGTCCACCAGACCTCGCCGGGTTGCACGCCGAAGACGTTGGCCATCGACCAGGCCAGCGCGACCGCGTGTCCCCCGTTGTCGCGCACGACCCCCTTCGGCCGGCCCGTCGTACCGGAGGTGTAGAGCACGTAGAGCGGGTCGGTCGCCGCGACCGGCACGCACGGGGCCGGGTCGGACGCGCCCGCCTGGATCGCGGTCGCCCAGTCGACGTCACGGCCTTCGACCAGGTCGGCCGTCACCTGCTCACGCTGCACGATGACGCATCGCTGCGGCCGGTGGGTGCTGGACTCGATCGCCCGATCGAGCAGCGGCTTGTACTCCACCGTCCGGGTCGGCTCCACGCCGCAGGACGCCGACACCACCACCGTGGGCCGGGCGTCGTCGATCCTGGCGGCGAGCTCGTTGGCGGCGAACCCACCGAAGACGACCGAGTGGATCGCACCGATCCGGGCGCAGGCCAGCATCGCGATCACGGCCTCGGGCACCATCGGCAGGTAGATCACGACCCGGTCGCCCGCCTCGACGCCGAGCATCCTCAGCGCGCCCGCGAAGGCGGCGGTCTGCTCCAGCAGGGCGGCATAGCTCAGCGTGCGCCGGGCACCGGTGACCGGGCTGTCATAGACCAGCGCGGCCTGGTCGGCGCGCCCGGCGATCACGTGCCGGTCGAGCGCGTTGAAGCAGGTGTTGAGGGTGCCGTCGGGAAACCACCGGTAGAACGGCGGGTTGGTGTCGTCGAGGACCTGCCGCGGCTTGCGGAACCAGTCGATGCCGCTCGCCTGCTCGGCCCAGAAGCCGGTCGGATCCTCGATGCTGCGGCGGTGCGCGTCGTGGTATCGGCCCATGCGTCCATCTTCAACCGAGACGGCGTGGGAAAACCAGTTGCACGCAGCTCCCGGCTTGGCCACCCTCGGAACTGGCCGAGCAGACCGGTGTGCCGCCGCGAACGCGGTGCACCTGAGACGAGGGAGGCGCGAGATGCCCATCACTGCCCAGCGGGCTGTCCTCGACCCCGCGACCCCTCGTCTTTGGAGCACCATCACCCATGTCCCACCAAGGCAGCACATTCCACAGCAGCAACACCTCGTTTGAGTTCCAACCGCTCGACGACCCCGGAGCGGACCAGCGCTGGTCCACCTGGATGCAGATCGAGCGGGGCGCCCGCGGCCCCGAACCGCGGCCCGACTGGGTCGTGACCGACCAGGCCGCTCTCGACACCGAGGCCGGCCTGCTCAAGACCGGCAAGGAAGCCGACGTCTTCCTGCTCGAGCGGGCGGTGCCCGGCAGCACCGGCGTCACGATGGCCGCGAAGCGTTATCGCACGGAGGAGCATCGGTCTTTCCACCGCAGCGCCGCCTACGTCGAGGGCCGTCGTACCCGCAGGAGCCGCGACGCCCGAGCGGTGGCCAAGAAGACCGCGCACGGCCGTGCGGTCGCGGCGGGTCAGTGGGCGGCCGCGGAGTTCGACGCGCTGGCGCGGTTGTGGCAGGCGGGCGTCCCCGTGCCGTACCCGGTGCAGATCGACGGCACCGAGGTGCTGATGGAGTTCGTCGCCGTCGACGGCGCCGCAGCGCCACGGCTGGCGCAGGTCCGGCCGACGGGTGTCCTGCTTCGGGGATACTTCGACCAGCTGCACACGGCGATGGCCGACCTGGCTCGGATGGGGCTGGCCCACGGCGACCTGTCGCCGTACAACGTCTTGGCGCAGGGCGACCGCGTCGTCATGATCGACCTGCCGCAGGTCGTCGACATCGTCGGCAACCCGCAGGGCATGGACTTCTTGCTGCGCGACTGCCATAACGTCTGCACCTGGTTCAGCGCCCGGGGTCTCGAGGTCGACGAGCAGGAGCTGTTCGCCGACCTGGTCGGGCAGGCGTTCGGCGGTCGCTGACCGCTCCGGACGGCCAGCACAGCTGCTGCCAGTAAGGTCTGGGCCGTGCGCAGGGAACATGGCAGGACGGTCGAGGTCGAGACCCTGGAGCGATTCGACGCACTCGCCGCGCAGGCCGCCCGCATGGACGGCTGGCGGATCCAAGGCGTCGACCTACGCGACCGCACCGAGCTGCTGCGGGGGCTGGACCCCTGCGGCGCGCTGCTGCTGGGCTGCTCGCTCACCGAGGCGGCCGAGCGGCACGTGATCAGTGGCGGCGGCCTGGTGTTTCCCGAGCTGCCGGCGCTGCCGTTCGACGCCTACCGCGCCCGCCTCTACACGCCGGAGGAGCTGTACGCCGGCCTGGAGGAGTCCTACCAGTCCACCCCGGACGCGCGGAGCTACGTGTGGTCGCGGCGTGACACCGCAGACATCGCCGTCACGCTGGCGCGCGGCCTGCACGACACCGCCGTCGACGACGCGCTGACCGAGCGACTGGCGGGCACGGCCACGGTAGGCGTGATGGGCGGACACGCGCTTCGCCGTGACGAGCACGGGTACGCCGATGCTGCGCGCCTCGGTCGCGAGCTGGCCAGGGCCGGGTTGTACGTCGCGACCGGCGGCGGCCCCGGCGCGATGGAGGCGGCCAACCTCGGCGCCTACCTGTCGAGCACCGACGACGCGGCGCTGGCGCACGCGCTCGGGCTGCTCGCACCGGCCCCGGCCTTCACACCCTCGGTCGGCGCCTGGGCCGCGGCCGCGTTCGCCGTACGCGACCGCTGGCCCGACGGTGCGGACAGCCTCGGCATCCCCACCTGGTTCTACGGGCACGAGCCGCCCAACGCGTTCGCCAACGACATCGCGAAGTACTTCCAGAACTCGCTGCGCGAGGACACCCTGCTGCGCAGCTGTGACGCCGGCATCATCTTCCTGCCCGGCGCCGGCGGCACCGTGCAGGAGATCTTCCAGGACGCCTGCGAGAACTACTACGCAGAACCGTCCGCGATGGCGCAGATGGTGCTGGTGGGCGTCGAGCACTGGACGCGGACAGTGCCGGCGTGGCCGCTGCTGGCGGCACTGGCCCGCGACCGCGCGATGGCCGACCACATCCACCTGGTGGACACCGTCGAGGAGGTCGTCGGCCTGGTCTCGCCCTGACGCGGTTAGCTGCGGTTGCGCTGCACGATGCCGCGGACGAACGCAGCCTGCCCGGCGTGCTGCCAGGCGTCGCCGACCACGCTCACCAGCCGCACGCCGAGGGTCACCGGCGGATCCCACGACTCGTCGATCACCCGTGCCAGGTCGTGGTCGGTGCGGCCGCGCACGAAACCGAGCGTGGTCGTGGCGACCGCATCGTGGTAGCCGGTCAACAGGTCCGCGGACTCCACCCGGACCGCCGCGACCTCGTCGGTGCCGTGCCCGAAGCCGACGTCGGACCGATCAAGTGGCAGGTCGAACCGCTCCGCCCAGCCGTCGGCGGTCCAGAGCTGGTCTGTCTGCGCCGCGTCCGCGATGTGGTCGTCCTGGATCCGCGACAGGTGCCACACCAGCCACGCGATCGAGTTCGCCTCGCCGACCCGGTACGACAGCTCCTCGGACGTGAGTCCCTCGACG
>DASSKO010000098.1:0-4721 GCA_035690425.1 Nocardioidaceae bacterium | reverse complement strand
TCGGCGGAGGCGCAGCTGACGGGCAGGCTCGCGGTGTGCGCCGGCTCCTGCGGGCCGGGCAACCTGCACCTCATCAACGGCCTGTATGACGCGAACCGGTCGGGCGCGCCCGTCCTCGCCCTCGCGTCGCACATCCCCAGCCGACAGATCGGCAGCGGCTACTTCCAGGAGACGCACCCGGACCGGCTGTTCACGGAGTGCTCGGTCTACTCCGAGCTGGTCAGCACGACCGACCAGGGGCCACGTGTCGTGCACGACGCGATCCAGCACGCGACCGGACTCGGTGGCGTGGCCGTGGTGACGCTTCCGGGTGACATCGCCGACCTGGAGGCGACGGCGCCCACCCCGAGCTGCCTGCCGATCGAGCACGGGTCGCTCACGCCGTCGGCCGAGTCGGTGCAGCGGCTGGCCGAGGCGATCAACGACGCCGACCGGGTGGCGCTCTTCGTCGGCGCCGGCGTCGAGGGGGCGCACGACGAGGTCATCGCCCTCGCCGAGAAGCTCAACGCGCCGATCGGGCACTCACTGCGGGGCAAGGACTTCATCCAGTACGACAACCCCTACGACATCGGGATGACCGGGCTGCTCGGCTACGGCGCCGCGGCCGACGGCATCGAGGACGCCGACCTGCTCATCCTGCTCGGCACGGACTTCCCCTACGACCAGTTCCTGCCGAACACCCGGACGGCGCAGGTGGACCGGGCAGCCCAGCGGATCGGGCGCCGCACCGAGGTGGACGTGCCGGTCCACGGCGACGTGCTGCCGGCGCTGGAGGCGCTCACGCCGCTGGTGAAGCGCAAGCGCAGCGACCGGTTCCTGAAGCGGGTGCTCAAGAAGCACGACCGGCTGATGGACAAGGCGGTCGGCGCCTACACCCGCAAGGCCGAGAAGATCGTGCCGATCCACCCGGAGTACGCCGCGTCGCTGCTCGACGAGGTCGCCGACGAGGACGCGATCTTCACCGCCGACACGGGGATGTGCAACGTGTGGGCGGCGCGCTACATCCGGCCGCTCGGCACGCGCCGGCTGATCGGGTCCTACCTGCACGGGTCGATGGCGAATGCCCTGCCGCAGGCGATCGGTGCCCAGCTGAGCCACCCCGGCCGCCAGGTGGTCTCGATGTCCGGTGACGGCGGCCTGTCGATGCTGCTCGGGGAGCTGATCACCGCGGCAACGCTGCGGGTCCCGGTGAAGGTTGTGCTGTTCAACAACTCCACGCTGGGCATGGTCAAGCTCGAGATGCTGGTCGACGGGCTGCCCGACTTCGGCGTCGACGTGCCGGACACCAACTACACGGCGATCGCCGAGGCCATGGGCTTCCACGCCCAGCGGGTCGTCAAGCCCGGCGACATCGAGCAGGCGTACCGGGACGCGTTCCGGCACAAGGGTCCGGCGCTCGTCGAGGTGATCACCGATCCCCAGGCGCTCTCGCTGCCGCCGAAGGTCACCGGGGAGCAGGTCTTCGGGTTCGCGACCGCGATGTCGAAGATCGTCCTCAACAAGGGTGCCGGCGAGGTGGTGAGCATGGCTCGGAGCAACATGCGCCACCTGCCGCGCTGACCAGCCGCTCAGGCGGGCCGCTCAGCCACCGCCTCGAAACAGGGGATGACCGTGCCGAACGGCCCCCGCACGCCGGTGTGCACCAACGAGACGATCCGCAGCGGGGAGCGCCGCAGCACGGACTCGGTGTCGCGAGCGGGGTCGCAGCCGCGGTCGAGCAGGCGGCTGGCCGGTGCCACGGCACGCTGGGCGCGACGCAGCCAGGTGCCGGCGGGGGCGGCGACGTGCTCCAGGAGCACGACGCGTCCGCCCGGACGGAGCACCCGGTGCGCCTCGTGCAGCACCGCATCCGGGTCGTCGACCGAGCACAGCGTCCCGGCGCAGACGGCGGCGTCCATGCTGCGGTCGGGCAGGGCAAGCTGCTCCGCCGGTGTGCGCAGGACGATGACCGCGCGCCCCTGCGCGGCCCGCTCGAGCCGTCGCGCGGACCGGCCGTGCGGCTCCACGCAGGTGAGGCGGACGTCCCGGGACAGGTGAGGCAGGGTGTTCCCCTCCCCGGCGCCGATGTCCAGCACGTCACCGCGCAGCCGGATGAGCACGCGCCGGCGCCACTCGGCCCGCAGCTGCGGGGTCGTCGGCCACCGCCCGCCGAAGCGAGCGGGAGCGTCCGCGGTGGACGGAGCAGCGGCACGGGACGGTGTCGAGGTCACGATACCGATTCTACACCGTATAGCGACGGGCCTCTACCCCGTATAGTGCTGCCGGTGTCCCCTCGATCCGACCGCTCCTCGTCCCGTGTCTCCTCCTCCCGTGGCTCCCGGCCGGAGCTCTCGGCCGAGTACATCGCCGACACCGGTGTCCGGATCGCCGACGAGGAGGGAGTCGGCGCGGTGTCGATGCGGCGCCTCGCCAAGGAGCTGGGCGTCACCCCGATGGCGCTCTACTGGCACGTCGACGACAAGGACCGGCTGCTCGACCTGATGGCCGAGCGGGTCGTGGCGGTCGTCGAGTTCCCGAGCAGCCCCCAGGCCCCGTGGGAGGAGCGCCTGCGCCAGGTCCTGAGCGCGCTCACCGGGCTGCTGCGGCAGCACCCGTGGATGGGGCGCATCGTGATCGAGCGGGTGGTCCCGCTCCCCCAGTACCTCGCCGCGCTGGAGCTGCTGCTCGAGGTGCTGCGCGACGCGGGCGTCCCGGACCGCCGTGCCGGTATCCTGGTCGAGCACCTGGTCCAGGACGTCGTCACCATGGTGGAGTTCGAGCCCGCCGCGGTCCCGGCCGAGGAGCTCGGCGCCGAGTGCGTCGACCGCCACGAGGCGCTGGCCGCACTGCCGGCGGAGCGCTACCCCCGGGTGCGGGCGACCGCAGCCATGCTCGCGGGCAGTACTGACCCGGAGGAGTACCTCGAGGTCGGCACCACGGCCCTCGTCGGCGCGGTCCGGGAGGCGGCTCGCTGAGCCGCGCGCGTCGGGCGCGGGCGGCATACGGCACAATAGGGGCTCGAGCCGGTGGTGGACGACATGGACGCACCGGCTCGGCCGAACGGATCACCGGGACGAGGAGCGAGCAGATGCGAGGCATCACCGCGGGATACGGGGTGGCCGCACGGGCCTGCTCAGCCGACGCCTCCTCCCTCCCCTCCTTCCGCTGACCGCGGCCTCCGCCGCCCCACCTGCGGCACCTGTCGTAGCCGGAGCCTTCCTCGCGTCGTGTCTTGCGCGTCGTGTCCTGCCGTGCTGCATCCTGACCGCACGGTCCCGCTGCGCGGTCGCCCGGTCCTGCGGTCCCGTTCGACCAGAAGGCCCCAATCGTGAATCCCTTGACCGACCAACAGATCCGCTCCAGCTTCGTGAACGCCTCACGTCGTGAGGTGAACCAGGCGATCCTCCCCGAGCTGGCCTCCCTGCCCTGGGGCCGGCTGGACTACCTCGGATGGCGCGACCGCAAGCGCCCCCTGGTGGCCTACGTCGTCCTCGAGCTCGCCGGCACGCCCACGGGGGTGGTGCTGCGGGGAACCGGCCCGTCGGAGGGTCCGCGCCGCAAGGCCGTCTGCGCCTGGTGCGAGGACGTGGTGGTCTCCGATGACGTCAGCCTCTACGTCGCGCGGCGCGCCGGCGCGCGCGGCCGGCAGGGCGACACCGTCGGGACGCTCATCTGCACCGAGTTCACCTGTTCGGGCAACGTGCGCCGCCCGCCGACCCGCTCCGAGGTCGGCAGCGACGACCCCGCCGACCGCGAGGCGCTGACGCAGCGGCGCATCGCCGGGCTGCAGGAGCGGTCGGCGCGGTTCGTCAGCCGGCTGCTGCAGTGACCGCGCCGCGCCGGCGGGTCAGCCAGACTCCGGCCTCGGTCGTCCCGGACACGTGCTTGAGGTACATCCCGACGAGCAGGCCGGTCCACGAGACGGCCTCGGCGCGGGCAGCGAGACGGAAGGCGGCAAAGGGCTGCATGGGACGAGGCCTCTCCTGAAGGGGCCGGGGACCGGACACGACCACGGGTCTGGCAGGAGGCCAACCCGAGGACCTCGGGACCGATCCAGCGGCTCGCACGGGGACGGCAGGCGTGACCTCGCCGGGTCATGGGTACCGGACGAGCATGGACACGCTGACCTTCGTCGGGGCCGCTCGACGCCGTGGTCCTGTCGCACCTACACGGCGACCACTTCGACCGAGTGGCGCGGCGGTCGCTCGACAAGCGGGTGCCACTGCTCACGACGCCGCACGCGGCGGAACGGCTGGGCAAGCACGGCTTCGCCACGCAGGCTCTGCGGACGTGGAAGGCCCACACCCTCGAGCGGGACGCCGAGCAGCTGACCGTCGAGTCGTTGCCGGGCATCCACGCCCGGGGCGTGATGGGACGCCTGCTGCCGCCCGTGATGGGCAGCATGGTGACCCACAGCGCACCGGGCCGGCCGACCCGACGGCTGTACCTCGGCGGTGACACGCTGACCGGCAACCACCTGGACGAGATCTCCGGGCGTTTCCCGAAGATCGACGCGGCCGTGCTCCACCTCGGCGGCACCCGCGTCCTGCTGCACACAGTGACGATGGACGACCGTCAGGGCGTGGATGCACTGCGCCGGGTCGACGCCGCCCGCGCGCTCGCGGTGCACCACGACGACTACGGCGTCTTCCGCTCACCGGTGTCGGCCTTCGTGCAGCGGGCGGCACGGGCGGGCCTCGGTGACCGGGTCCGGGTGCCGGCGCGTGGGGAACAGGTCACGC
>DASSKO010000097.1:0-43915 GCA_035690425.1 Nocardioidaceae bacterium | reverse complement strand
CTTCGTCGACGACACCCGTCCGATGCTTCCTCCCGGCGGACCGGACGCGCAATGAGCGTGTCCAGCTCGGAGGCGATCTGCTCGGCCAAGGACTGCCGCAACCCGGCGGCCTGGCGGCTGCTGTGGAACAACCCCAAGTTGCACACGCCCGACCGCCGCAAGACGTGGCTGGCCTGCGACGAGCACAAGGAGAGGCTGGGCAGCTTCCTCGGTGCCCGGGGGTTCCTGCGGGAGACCGAGCCGTTCAGCCGCCGATAGCCGACATCGGCCGCGTCGGCTGCAGGAAGGACTCGTCGTCGATGCCGTGCCCGGGCCGCTTGCCCGCGACGGCGGCGACCCAGCGGCGGGCGATCTCGTCGTCGTCGGCACCTGCGCGCAGCGCGGCGCGCAGGTCTGACTCCTCGCGGGCGAACAGGCAGTTGCGGATTTGCCCGTCAGCGGTGAGGCGCACCCGGTCGCAGTCACCGCAGAACGGGCGGGTGACGGACGCGATCACGCCGACCGTGGCCGGGCCGCCGTCGACCAGGAACTTCTCCGCGGGCGCGCTGCCCCGCTGCTCCGGGCTGGGCGCGAGGTCGAACTCCGACGCCAGGCTGGCGAAGATCTCGTCGGCGGTGATCATCGTGTCGCGGCGCCAGCGGTGCTGGGCGTCGAGCGGCATCTGCTCGATGAAGCGCAGCTCGTAGCCGTGGTCGATCGACCAGCGCAGCAGCTCGGGCGCCTCGGTGTCGTTGATGCCGCGCATCAGCACGGCGTTGATCTTGACCGGTGTCAGGCCCGCCTCGGCCGCCGCGGCGAGCCCGGAGATCACGTCGTCTAGCCGGTCGCGTCGGGTGATCTCGGCGAAGCTCTCGGGCCGCACGGTGTCGAGGCTGATGTTGACCCGGTCGAGGCCGGCGTCCCGCAGCTGCCGTGCCTTGCGGTTCAGCCCCATGCCGTTCGTCGTGATGGCGATGCGCGGCCGCGGTTGCAAGGCGGCGGTGCGGGCCACGATGTCGAGCAGGCCAGGGCGGATCAGCGGCTCGCCACCGGTGAACCGCACCTCGTCGACCCCGAGCCGGGACACGGCGATGTCGATCAGCCGGACGATCTCGTCGTCGGTGAGCGTCTCCTCGGAGGGCAACCAGGCCAGCCCTTCGGCGGGCATGCAGTACTGGCACCTCAGGTTGCACCGGTCGGTCAGGGACACCCGCAGGTCGGTGGCCTGGCGGCCGAAGCGATCTGTCAGCGGAGTCTGGTTAGCAGCCGTCACCCCTCCATCCTACGTCGGCCGTGCGAGGGCTACGGTCTGTGCCGTGTTCGGCTTCCTGCTCACCCGGCGCTGGGTGCTCTTCGCCCTGTTCGTCGCCGTGCTCGGCGTAATCTGCTGGCGCCTCGGCGTGTGGCAGTTCGACCGGCTCGACGAGCGGTTGGCCGACAACGAGATCATCGAGCGCAACCTCGCCGCCGAGCCGGTCGACGTACGCGAGGTGATGAGCCCCGAGCAGGATCTCCCGGCGTCGCAGCAGTGGCGCACGGTGACGCTGCACGGCGAGTACGTCGAGGACGCTCAGGTGCTGGTGCGGTACCAGACCCGCGACGGCCGGCCGGGGGTCAGCGTGGTGACCCCGCTGCGTCTCGACGACGGCACCCGGGTGCTGGTCGAGCGTGGCTGGGCGCCGGCACCCAACAGCGCGTCCGCGGAGGTCGACGTGCCCCCACCGCCGGAGGGTGAGGTGCAGGTGACCGGATGGGCCCGGCAGAACCAGAACGGCGACCCGGACGCCATCACGCCGAAGGACGCCCAGGTGCGGCTGATCTCGAGCGCCGGTTTCATCGAGGCGATCGACGCCCCGCTCCTGCACGGCTACGTCAGCCTCGAGTCGTCCCAGCCGGCCGAACCACTGGCCGAGGGTACGCAGAAGCCCGAGCTGAACTCCGGACCGCACTTCTTCTACGGCCTGCAGTGGTGGTTCTTCGCGGCCCTGGCGATCGGCGGGTTCGGGTACTTCGTGTGGGTCGAGTCGCGCGATCCGCGCCGCGACCGGTAGACAGGTGCCATGGCACGCATCGAGGACTACGCCCTGATCGGTGACACCCAGACCGCGGCCCTGGTTTCTCGGGAAGGCTCGATCGACTGGCTCTGCCTGCCGAGGTTCGACTCCCCGGCGTGCTTCGCCGCTCTGGTCGGGAACCCCGACAACGGACGGTGGCGCATCGGACCGGCGGACGGCCGCTCCTGTACCCGCCGCAGGTACCGCGGCGACACACTCGTGCTGGAGACCACCTGGGAGTCCACCGACGGCACCGTGCGGCTGATCGACTTCATGCCGCCGCGTGACGAGGCCCTCGACGTCGTCCGGATCGTCGAGGGCGTCTCCGGCTCGGTGCCGATGCGCAGCGTGCTGACGCTGCGGTTCGACTACGGCCACCTCGTGCCCTGGGTGTACCGGGCCGACCGGCACAACCAGATCGCGGCGGTGGCGGGGCCTGACTCGGTCTACCTGCGCAGCGACGTGCCTCACCACGGCGAGGAGATGTCCACGGTCTCCGACTTCCGGGTCAGCGAGGGTGACCGGGTGCACTTCGTGCTGACCTGGCACCCGTCACACGAACCGGCCCCGACACCGGTGGACGCCGAGGAACACCTGCAGACGACCGAGGAGTTCTGGCGCGACTGGGCACAGCCGTGCAACCCGGTCGAAGCCTACCGCGAGCCGGTCACCCGGTCGCTGCTGACGCTGAAGGCTCTCACCTACTCCCCGACCGGCGGTATCGTCGCCGCTCCGACGACGTCGCTGCCGGAGGAGCTCGGCGGCGTCCGCAACTGGGACTACCGCTACTGCTGGCTGCGCGACGCGACCATGACGCTCGAGGCAATGCTCAACGCCGGCTTCACCGAGGAGGCTGCGTCCTGGAAGAACTGGCTGCTGCGCGCGATCGCGGGCTCACCGCAGGACCTGCAGATCATGTACGGCGTCGCAGGCGAGCGACGGCTCCCCGAGTACGAGGTCGACTGGCTGTCCGGCTACGAGGGCGCCCGGCCGGTGCGGATCGGCAACGCCGCGGCAGCACAGCTGCAGATCGACGTGTTCGGTGAGGTGATGGACTCGCTGTACCTGGGGCGCCAGGCCGGCGTCGAGTCGACCACGCAGTCCTGGGCGATGCAACGTGCCCTGGTGGAGCGGCTCGCCGAGGTCTGGAACGAGCCCGACGAAGGCATCTGGGAGGTGCGCGGCGATCGCCAGCACTTCACCCACTCCAAGATGATGGCCTGGGTGGCTTTCGACCGCGCCGCCCGCGCGGTCGAGTCGCAGGGCCGCAACGGCCCGGCCAAACGGTGGCGCGCGCTCGCCGACCGGATCCACGCCGACGTGTGCAAGCACGCGTGGAACGAGGAGCGCGGTGCCTTCACCCAGGCCTATGGCAGCAGCACCCTCGACGCCGCCGTGCTGCTGATGCCGCACGCCGGCTTCCTCCCCGGCGACGACCCCCGGGTCCGGAGCACGGTCGACACGATCGCGCGCGAGTTGACCTCCGACGGTCTCGTGCACCGATACGAGATCGCCGGCGACGTCGCGGACAATGTCGACGGCCTCGAAGGCAGCGAAGGCTCGTTCCTGGTGTGCTCGTTCTGGCTGGCCTCGGCCCTGCACGCCACCGGTCGCGACGACCGGGCTCGTGAGCTCTTCGAGCGGCTGCTCGACCTGCGCAACGACGTGGGGTTGCTCTCGGAGGAGTACGACGTGAAGCTGGGTCGTCAGCTCGGCAACTTCCCGCAGGCGTTCAGCCACATCGGTCTGATCAACACCGCCTACCAGCTGACCGACCGGGTGCGGGCCGCCCGCGAGTGACGTACGCACGACCGGATCCGGGAGTTCTGCCATGACCAGACGGTCACTGCTGTGGCGGTTGCGCAGGTCGTCGTGATCGTCGAGGGCTGGCGTAGCGCCGGACCACAGTCGTCGTCCGGAAGCAGCGCGCCCACCGCGTAGCCGCAACGACGGCCCCGGCCCGTTGGCTCCATGGCCGGCCGACCCGTCACCGGCCGCGGCTGGACCTGGCCGCCGCCCGAACGCTCGCTGCGGCGAAAGCTGCCGCCACCCCCGCACTGCCCAGCGCCGCACGACGCCACTGCGGCCGGGCTCCGGCCAGCACCAGCATGCTGACCGCATGTGCCGTGTCGACCCCGGCGTCGGTCAGGAACGCCCGCGTCGACGGGGTGGAGCCCGACAGCACTGCCTGGCCGAGGTGCCGGGCGCCGAGCAGTCGCAAGGCCACCGACGTCGCCCGGCCGGCCGGCGCTCCCAGCAGCTTTTCGGCCAGCGCCGCCGGTGCCGCCAGCATCGCCAGCCCGAACACGCCACGCGCGGCCTGGAGCCGGCTCATCCGCCAGTCGCCGTACTCACGATTCGACGACGGCACCGACTCGAACACGTTGCCGGGACCCGACGGCGCGGACGCACGGCTCAACGCCAGGCGGTTCATCGCCCGCGGCACGATCCTGCCGTAGAGGCCCGGCAGGACGACGTGACCCACTTCCAGGAACCGGCCGCACACGCCCACCATGCGCTGCCGCCGCGGATGCTCGATCGAGCGGATGATCGCGCGGACCACCCGTTCGGGACCGACGACCGGCGGAACGGGCTTGGGGACGTGTGACGTGTAGTTGCCCGCGTGCCGGAAGATGGGGGTGTCGACCGACTGCGGCAGCACCGTGCAGACCCGGATGTCCTTGGTCGCCTTCTGCAGCCGCAGCGCCTCCTGCAAGGACTCCGAGAAGGCGCGTACGCCGAACTTGCTGACGACGTACGCGCTCACATACGGGGAGGTGACAGACCCCCACACCGACCCCACGTTGACCAGCACACCACTGCGCTGCTCGCGGAAGGTCGGCAGCACGGCCCGCGCACCGTGGATCTGCCCGAACAGGTTGGTCTCCAGCACCCTTCGGTAGACGTCGCTGGGCGTCTTCTCGAACTCCCCGAAGACGATGACCGCGGCGGCGTTGACCCAGACGTCGATGCGGCCGAACGTGCTGCGGGCTGCCCGCGCCAGTGCCTGCACCTGCTCCTCGTCGGTGACGTCGGTGGGCACCGCGAGCGCTCTGACGCCCTTGGCCTCGCACTCGGCTGCCACCTGGTCCAGCGCGGCGGCGTCACGGGCAGCGACCACGACGCTCGCCCCCCGCTCGGCCAGCGCCACCGCGGCCGCCCGTGCGATCCCGCTCGAGGCTCCGGTGAGCACGACGACAGAGTCCTCGACCTTACGCATGGGCCGGAAGTACCCGGCGTCCGACCGGAGCAAACTGCCAGCCGTGGCCGGGCTAGGCGGGCGCGACGCTGAACTGGCTGCGGTAGAGGTCGGCGTACAGCCCACCGTGGTCGAGCAGCTCGGCGTGGGTGCCCCGCTCGACGATGCGGCCCCCGTCGACGACGAGAATCTGGTCGGCACCGCGCACCGTGGACAGCCGGTGCGCGATCACCAGCGACGTGCGACCGCGCAGGGCCGAGTCGAGTGCGCGCTGGACCGCCACCTCCGACTCGGAGTCCAGGTGCGCGGTGGCCTCGTCGAGGACGACGACCGAGGGTGCCTTCAGCAGCAGCCGGGCGATCGCCAGCCGCTGGCGCTCACCCCCGGAGAGCCGGTAGCCGCGGTCGCCGACGACCGTGTCGAGACCGTCGGGCAGCGATGCGACGAGGTCCCAGACGTGCGCGGCGCGCAGCACCGACTCGATCTGCTCGTCGGTCGCGTCGGGGCGGGCGTAACGCAGGTTGGCGCGGATGGAGTCATGGAACATGTGCGCGTCCTGGGTCACGTACCCGACGACGGAGTGCAGCGATTCCTGGGTGACGTCCCGGACGTCGTGGCCGTCGACCCGCACCGCCCCGCCGTTGACGTCGTAGAGCCGCGCGACCAGGTGGGTGATGGTGGTCTTGCCGGCGCCGGAGGGGCCGACGAGCGCCACCAGCTGACCCGGCTGTGCCGTGAAGCTGATCCCGTGCAGGACGTCGTCGGTCACCAGCTTGTCGAGCACGGCGACCGACTCCAGACTCGCCAGCGACACGTCCTGCGCGCTCGGGTAACGGAAACGGACGTCGTCGAACTCGACGGTGGCAGCCTGCGGCGACAGGTCGACCGCCTGCTCGGAGTCCTTGATCATCGGCTGCAGGTCCAGCACCTCGAAGACCCGCTCGAAGCTGACCAGCGCGGTCATCACGTCGACGTGCACGTTGGACAGCGCGGTCAGCGGGCCGTAGAGCCGCCCCATCAGGGTGGCGAGCGCAACCAGTGTGCCGACGCTGACCGCGCCTTGGATGGCCAGGTGCCCGCCCAGGCCGTAGACCAACGCGGTCGCCAACGCGGCCACCAGCGTGAGCGCGCTGAAGAAGATCCGGCTCACCATCGCGATCCGGACTCCTAGGGACCGCACGTGCTCGGCCTTGTCGGCGAACGCCCGGTCGTCGTCGGGCATCCGCCCGAAGAGCTTGGCCAGGAGCGCACCTCCGACGTTGAACCGCTCGGTCATGTTCGACGACAGCGACGCATTGACCTCCATCTGCTCGTGGCTCAGGCCGGACAGCTTGCGGCCCGCCCACCGCGCGGGAAGCAGGAAGAGCGGCAGCATGATGACGGCCAGCAACGTGATCTGCCAGGACAGCCACAGCATCGCGATGCCCACGACCACCAGGCTGACCACGTTGGACACCACCCCGGACAGCGTCGAGGTGAACGCCCGCTGCGCGCCGATGACGTCGCTGTTGAGCCGGGAGACCAGCGATCCGGTCTGGGTGCGGGTGAAGAACGCCAGCGGCATCCGCTGCACATGCGAGAAGACCTGGGTGCGCAGGTCGTAGATCAGCCCCTCCCCGATCCGCGAGGAGAGGTAGCGCTGGGCCAGCGTGAGCCCTGCCTCGAGGACCGCGATCAGCGCGACCAGCAGGGCCAGCCAGGTGACGAGGGTGGAGTCGCCCTCGGCCACACCGTCGTCGATGATCTTCTTGAAGAGCAGGGGCGTCGCGGCGACGAGCACCGCGCTGACCACCACCAGCACCAGGAACCACACGATCGTGCCGTTGTAGGGCTTGGCGAAGCGCACGACCCGCCGCAGCGTGTCGCGGCTCAGCCGGCGGGACGTCAGGTCCTCGTTGCGCAGCGACCGCAGCATCTGCCAGTGGCCGCCCATCGGATGACTCATCAATGCCATTCAACAGCGCGGATCAGACAGTTGTTCCCGCGTCACCCGCGATCGCCCGCAGCCGGTCGACCTGAGCGACCCGCTCGGCCAGCAGCTGGTCGTCGTACGACCGATCCCGCGCTCCCGCCAGGAGTCTTTTGGTGGCGGCCACGGCGCCGGCCGGCGCGCTCAGCAGCGCGGCGGTGAGGTCGTGGACGGTGTCGAGCAGCTCCGCCCCAGGGACGACCGCCGTCGCCAACCCGATCTCCGCCGCCTCGGCGGCACCGACCCACCGGCTGGTCGTGCAGATCTCGAGCGCGCGGGCGTAGCCCACGAGCTCGACGAGCGGCGCGGTGCCGCCAAGATCCGGAACCAGCCCCAGGGCGGGCTCACGCATGCACAGCTGCGCGTCGTCGGCCAGCACCCGCAGGTCGCAGGCCAGCGCCAGCTGGAAGCCGGCTCCGACCGCATGCCCGTGCACGGCGGCCACGGTGATCCGGTCGGTGCACCGCCACCACGAGAAGCCCCGCTGGAACGTCTCGATCCGGTCGGCGAGCGCGTCGTCGTCCAGCTTCAGCAGGTCGGGGAGCGACGTAGTCCCCGGGACGCCCTCGGCCGCGAACATCCGCCGATCCAGGCCGGCGCAGAACGACGGCCCTTCGGCTCGGACGACGACCACGCGCACCGGCTCCGCGAGGGAGTCGCCGATGGCGGCCAGCGCCGCCCACGTCGCCGGCGTCTGGGCGTTGCGCTGCTCCGGGCGGTCGAGTACGACGGTCGCGACGGGGCCGTCCACCTCCAGCCGCAGCCCGCCGCTGGCCAGCAGGTCGGCGTCCGGATGCGGCATCGGGTGCTCCTCGTCACGTCAGCGGTGGGGTCCGCCCATTGTCCATCTGTGCGCAACATGGGTGGACTTTGCCGGTCGCTGAGGCAGTGGTCGCCGACCGTCTCGGTCCGGTGGTCACGATGCCGCCGGCGAGACATCCCCTGCCTGGTCTGCTGGTGGGGGCGTGGGCTCGGCGGGAGAGCGTCCGGCTGGCTAGGCGAGCGCGACCAGCTCCAGATAGCCCGGGTTCCACAGGTCCTCGTCGCCGTCCGGGAGCAGCAGCACCCGGTCGGGCTCCAGCGCCTCGACCGCGCCCTCGTCGTGGGTCACCAGCACGATCGCGCCCTCATAGGACCGGATCGAGCCCAGCACCTCCTCGCGCGAGGCCGGGTCGAGGTTGTTGGTGGGCTCGTCGAGCAGCAGCACGTTGGCTGCGGAGACGACCAGCGACGCCAGCGCCAGCCGTGTCTTCTCTCCGCCGGACAGCACGCTTGCGGGCTTGTGCGAGTCGTCGCCGGAGAACAGGAACGAGCCCAGCACGCTGCGCGCCTCGGTGTCGGTCAGCTGCGGGGCGGCGCTTTGCATGTTCTCCAGCACGGTGCGGTCGACGTCGAGCGTCTCGTGCTCCTGTGCGTAGTACCCGAGCTTGAGCCCGTGGCCGGGGTTGACCTGGCCGGTGTCTGCGTGGTCCATCCCGCCGAGGATCCGCAGCAGCGTGGTCTTGCCCGCGCCGTTGAGGCCGAGTACGACGACCCTGCTGCCCTTGTCGATCGCGAGGTCGACGTCGGTGAAGACCTCCAGCGACCCGTAAGACTTCGACAGCCCCTCGGCCGTCAGCGGCGTCTTCCCACAGGGTGCGGGCGCGGGAAAGCGGATCTTGGCGACCCGGTCGCTCTTGCGCTCACCCTCGATCCCCGCCATCAGCCGATCGGCACGCTTGAGCATGTTCTGGGCGGCGGTCGCCTTGGTCGCCTTTGCGCGCATCTTGTTGGCCTGGTCGGTGAGCGCGCCGGCCTTGCGTTCGGCGTTCTGCCGCTCGCGGCGACGGCGCCGCTCGTCGGTCTCCCGCTGCTGGACGTAGGCGTTCCAGCCCACGTTGTAGACGTCGACCTCGGCCCGGTTGGCGTCGAGGTGCAAGACCTTGTTGACGGTCTTCTCCAGCAGGGCCACGTCGTGGCTGATCACGACCAGGCCGCCCTTGAACGCGACCAGGAAGTCGCGCAACCAGGCGATCGAGTCGGCATCGAGATGGTTGGTCGGCTCGTCGAGCAGCAGCGTCTCGGCGTCGGAGAACAGGATGCGGGCGAGCTCGACGCGTCGTCGCTGCCCGCCCGACAGGGTGGCCAGCCGCTGTCCCAGCACCCGGTCCGGCAGCCCCAGGCTGGCGGCGATCGTGGCTGCCTCGGCCTCGGCGGCATACCCGCCGCCGGCATGCAGTTCGGCGTCGGCACGTTCGTAGCGCCGCATCGCCTTGTCTTGCCGGGCACCGTCGCCGCTCGCCATCTCCTGCTCTGCAGCGCGCAGCCGGCGCACCACGTCGTCCAGTCCACGCGCGGACAGGATCCGCTCGCGGCCGGTGAGCTCGACGTCACCGGTGCGGGGGTCCTGCGGGAGGTAGCCGACCGACCCGGTCGCGGTGACGCTGCCGGCGGCAGGCTGTGCCTGGCCGGCGAGCACCTTGGTCAGCGTCGTCTTGCCGGCACCGTTGCGACCGACCAGCCCGACCTTGTCACCGGGTGCGATCCGGAAGGAGACGTCGGCCATCAGCAGGCGAGCGCCCGCGCGGATCTCGAGCGAGTGGGTGGTGATCACAGAGGATGCTCCGAGGACGAGGTGGAACGAAACGGGTCGTGGGCGGCGTGGGCGTCGGCTAGTCCCTCGGCGGGTCCGTGCGGGGCATCATGGTCAGCAGTCTACGGCGAGGCGGTCCTCCCCCGCGTCCAGCTCGGCCTGCGAGGGATCACCCGCGAGTCACGTCGGCCACGTGCACCACGACGCCGCGGCAGTCCACTGCTGCGCGCTCCAGCACCCGCTGCCGCGGGTCGGGTACGGCGAGGAAGCGGCCGCGCGGCAGGTCGTCCAGCGGACGCAGCCGCGGGTCCCCCAGCACATCGTCGACAGCCCGCCGGTCTCCCCCGGGAACCAGCCCGTCGAGGCGCTGCACCAGCGGCAGCAGCATCCGGGCCACCACATCGGAGGCGGCCTCGTGGGCCTGCCGGGCCTGCTGCGCCCGACGCCGCGCGTAGCGCTGCTGCGACCAGCCGCCCGCCTTGGTGCGGCCCTGCACGTGCCGCGACCCGACCTTCGACTGGACCAGGACGTCACCGTCGAGCACCCCCACGGCGTACCCGCCCTTGCGCGCGAGCACCAGCGCCAGTTGCCGCGGGGCCGACACGTGGTCGAGCAGAGCGGTCAGCGGGTCCGGGACCGAGGTCGGCGGCAGCGGCGGCCAGGGCACCTCGACCTCCGCCCACGAGCCGTCACCGGCGTCGACGCGGACCACGTCACCGCATTGGCCGTGGTGATGGTCGGCGCCGCAGCCGGACAGCGTCGCCGTGATGCCGGCGTGCCGCGCCGCGAACCGCTCGACCCAGCCTGCCAGCCGGCCGCCGGCCACCTCGATCCGGCGGCTCGCGCCCCCGGCGCCGTGTTCAGACGTTGAAGCCCAGCGCCCGCAACTGCTCACGGCCCTCGTCGGTGATCTTGTCCGGGCCCCACGGCGGCATCCACACCCAGTTGATCGAGAAGCCGTTGACCAGGCCTTCCAGCGCCTGCCGGGTCTGGTCCTCGATCACGTCGGTCAGCGGGCAGGCGGCCGACGTCAGCGTCATGTCGATCACGGCGCTCTGGTCGGACTCGACCTGGACGCCGTAGACCAGGCCGAGGTCGACGACGTTGATGCCGAGCTCGGGGTCGACGACGTCCTTCATCGCCTCGGTCACGTCGTCGTCGGTGACCGCCGTCGCGCCGCCGCCGAGATCGACCTCCGGCAGTTCCGTGGCTGAGTCGTTCATGGCACTAGCTCCTCACATCGGCTGCGTGTACGTCGCCACCGGCCTGAGCGGTGGCGTCCTTCCAGGCCATCCATGGCAACAGCGCGCACTTGACCCGCGCCGGGAACTTCGCGACGCCGGCGAAGGCGATCCCGTCCTCCAGCGTGTCCTCGTCCGGCTCGACCTGCCCGCGGCCCTGCATCAGCGCCTGGAACTCGCCGTGCACCGCAAGGGCCTGGTCGAGCGACTTGCCGATCAGCAGCTCGGTCAGCACCGACGTGGACGCCTGCGAGATCGAGCAGCCGACGGCGTCGTAGGAGACGTCGGCAACCACCGGGGCGTCGGTCGCGGTGTCGTCGAGATGCACGCGCAGGGTCACCTCGTCACCACAGGTCGGGTTGACGTGGTGCACCTCGGCCTCGAACGGCTCCCGCAGCCCGGCGTGATGCGGGTGCTTGTAGTGGTCGAGGATGATCTCCTGGTACAGCGAGTCCAGATTCTGTGTCATCTAACCTTCCACCCCGAAGAAGCTCTTGACCCGGTCCAGCCCGGCCACGAACGCGTCGACGTCGCCGAGCGAGGTGTACAGGTAGGCCGACGCGCGCGTCGAGGACTGCACCCCGAACCGAGCGTGCGCCGGCTTGGCGCAGTGGTGCCCGGCACGCACAGCGACGCCCACGGAGTCGAGCACCTGGCTCACGTCGTGGGGGTGCACCCCCTCGACCTCGAAGCTGATCGCGGCGCCGCGGTCGACGGCCTCGGCCGGACCGAGGATCCGCACGCCGCTCACCTCGCGCAGCTGCTCCAGCGTGTACGCCGTCAGGGTCGCCTCGTGCGCGGCCACCGCCTCCATGCCGATGGCCGAGAGGTAGTCCACGGCGGCGCCGAGCCCGACCGCCTGCGCGATCGGTGGCGTGCCCGCCTCGTACTTCGCCGGCGGAGCCGCCCAGGTCGAGCGCTCCATCCGCACCGTCTCGATCATCGAGCCGCCACCGAGGAAGGGCGGCAGCGCGGCCAGCAGCTCCTCCCGGCCCCAGAGCACGCCGATGCCGGTAGGCCCGACCATCTTGTGGCCGGTGAACGCCACGAAGTCTGCACCGAGCGTCGAGACGTCGACCGGCATCTGCGGAACGGCTTGGGACGCGTCGATGACGACGAGCGCACCGACCTCCTTCGCCCGGCGCACGAGCTGCGCGACCGGGTTGACGGTGCCGAGCATGTTCGACACCCACACCAGCGACACGACCTTGGTGCGCTCGGTGATCAGGTCATCGATGTCGGAAAGGTCGAGACGCCCCTCGTCGGTCAACCCGAACCACCGCAGTGTCGCACCCGTGCGCTCGGTCAGCAGCTGCCACGGCACGATGTTGGAGTGGTGCTCCATCTCGGAGATGACGACCTCGTCGCCCGCACCCACGGCGTACTCGCCCGTGGCCCACGCCAGCACGTTGGCCACCAGGTTGAGCGCCTCGGAGGAGTTCTTGGTGAAGACGACCTCGGACGAACGTTGCGCGCCGATGAAGGTGGCGACCTTCTCCCGGGCGAGTTCGTACGCGGCCGTCGCCTCCTCACCGAGCTGGTGCACCGCACGGCCCACGTTGGCGTTGTGCTGGGCATAGTGCGCCTCGAGCGCGTCCAGCACCTGCTGCGGCTTCTGCGAGGTGTTGGCGCTGTCGAGGTAGACCAGCGGGTGGTCGTCGGCCATCCGGCGGTGCAGGATCGGGAAGTCGGCCCGCAGCTTGTCGACGTCGAGCAGACCCACCGGCTGTAGGTCCGACATCAGACGGTCGCCGCCCCTCGGGCCGCCCCACGACCAGCACTGACGTACTTGTCGTAGCCCTCGGCCTCGAGCTGGTCGGCCAGCGCTGCGCCGCCCTCGTCGGCGATCCTCCCGTCGACGAACACGTGCACGAAGTCGGGCGTGATGTAGCGCAGGATGCGCGTGTAGTGGGTGATCAGCAGCACGCCGCGGTCGCCCTGCTCGCGGAACCGGTTGACGCCCTCGGACACGATCTTGAGCGCGTCGATGTCGAGGCCGGAGTCGGTCTCGTCGAGGACCGCGAACTTGGGGTTGAGCAGCTCCAGCTGCATGATCTCGTGCCGCTTCTTCTCACCGCCGGAGAAGCCCTCGTTGACGTTGCGCTGCGCGAAGGCGGTGTCCATCGACACCTTCTCCATGGCGGTGTTGACCTCCTTCACCCAGGTACGCAGCTTGGGGGCCTCGCCGTCGATGGCGGTCTTGGCGGTGCGCAGGAAGTTGGCCACGGAGACACCGGGCACCTCGACGGGGTACTGCATCGCGAGGAACATGCCGGCGCGGGCACGCTCGTCGACGCTCATCGCCAGCACGTCCGCACCATCGAGGGTCACGGTGCCCCCGGTGACCGTGTACTTCGGGTGGCCGGCGATCGAGTAGGCCAGCGTCGACTTGCCCGAGCCGTTGGGGCCCATGATCGCGTGCGTCTCGCCGGACTTCACGGTCAGGTCGACGCCCTTGAGGATCTCCTTGGCGCCCGCCTCGGTGTCGACCGACACGTGCAGGTCGCGGATCTCTAGAGTTGCCATGGGTGATCAGGCTCCGAATCGTCTCAAGTGTGCGTATCAGTGTGCAGGGTTGAGCGGGCGGTGCACGTCGACGTAGACGGCGTCGCCGTGGACGGTGCAGGGATAGACGGGGACCGGCTCGGTGGCCGGCAGCCCGAGCGGCTTGCCGGAGCGCAGGTCGAAGCGCGACCCGTGCAGCCAGCACTCGATCTCGCAGCCCTCGACGTCGCCCTCGGACAGCGGGATCGACTGGTGCGAGCACTCGTCGTGGACCGCGTAGACCTCGTCGCCGTTGCGCACCAGCGCGACGTCGACGCCGTCGACCTCGACCGCGAGCGCACCGCCCTCGGGTACGTCGGACAACGCCGCGGCCGGCGTGGCGGAGGGGGTCCCGGAGCTCATACGTCGGCCCCGGCGAGCTCGGCCTCCACCGCAGCCAGCAGGCGCTCCTCGATCTCCGGCACGGCGGTCTTGCGGATGATGTCGGCGAAGAAGCCGCGCACGACCAGTCGGCGTGCCTCGCTCTCGGTGACACCGCGCGACTGCAGGTAGAACAGCTGCTCGTCGTCGAAGCGGCCGGTCGTCGAGGCGTGCCCGGCGCCCTCGATCTCGCCGGTCTCGATCTCGAGGTTGGGCACCGAGTCGGCCTGCGCGCCGTCGGTGAGCACGAGGTTGCGGTTGGACTCGTAGGTCTCGATGCCTTCGGCCACCTTGCGGATCAGCACGTCGCCGATCCAGACCGCGTGCGCGCCCTCGCCTTGCAGGGCGCCCTTGTAGTCGACGTTGCTCTTGGTGCGGGGCGCGTTGTGGTCGACGAACAACCGGTGCTCGAGGTGCTGGCCCGCGTCGGCGAAGTACAGCCCGAGGAGCTCGGCCTCGCCGCCGGGACCGTCGTACTCGACCGAGGTGTTCATCCGCACCAGGTCGCCGCCGAAGGACACCGCGACGTGGCGCAGCGTCGCGTCACGCCCGACCAGCCCGTGGTGGTGGGTGTGGTGGACGGCGTCGTCGGCCCAGTCCTGCACCGACACCACGGTCAGGTGGGCACCGTCGCGGACGATGATCTCGACGTTGTCGGCGAAGGTCGCCGAGCCGGTGAACTGCAACACGACGGTCGCCCGGCTGTGCGGCTCGGCCACGATCACCGCATGCCCGGCGGTGGCCCCCGCGTCGGTGCCGGTGCCGTCGATGGTCACGATCGTGGCGTCGGCGACCTCGGCCTCCTTCGGCACCGTCACCGTCAGCGAGCTCGCTGCGGCGTGCCACGCACGGGCGCTGACCCGATCGTTGGGCAGGTAGCCGCTCGCACCCTTCAGCGGGTTGTCCGCGCCCAGGCTCTCGACCCGCACCGGGCCGGCGGCGGTGACGTCGACGGCCAGGCTCGCGCCGTCGAGCGCCACCTCCTGGTGCAGGCCCTTGAGCCGCTTCAGCGGCGTGAAGCGCCAGATCTCCTCGCGACCGGTCGGGACCGGGTGGTCGGCCAGGTCGAACGAGCCCTTGGGGTGCAGGTGACTCGCGATCGTCTCGCTCGTCTCGATGGCACCCGCGACGTTGGGCGCGGTCTGCTCGGTAACAGTCAACTCAGTATCACTTTCGGGATCACTTGCGGGAACGGGAGCAGCCGGCGCTCAGCCGACCGCGCCCTCCATCTGCAGCTCGATCAGCCGGTTCAGCTCCAGCGCGTACTCCATCGGGAGCTCGCGCGCGATCGGCTCGACGAAGCCACGGACGATCATGGCCATCGCCTCGTCCTCCTCCATCCCGCGGCTCATCAGGTAGAAGAGCTGGTCGTCGCTGACCTTCGACACCGTGGCCTCGTGCGCCATAGAGACGTCGTCCTCGCGCACGTCGACATAGGGGTAGGTGTCGGAGCGGCTGATCTGGTCGACCAGCAGCGCGTCGCACTTGACGATCGAGGCGGAGTGGTGGGCACCGTCCTGCACCTGCACCAGGCCGCGGTAGGACGTGCGTCCGCCGCCACGGGCGACCGACTTGGAGATGATCGACGACGAGGTGTGCGGTGCGCAGTGCACCATCTTGGCGCCGGCGTCTTGGTGCTGGCCCTCGCCGGAGAACGCGACCGAGAGGGTCTCGCCCTTGGCGTGCTCGCCCATCAGGTAGACCGCGGGGTACTTCATCGTGACCTTGGAGCCGATGTTGCCGTCGACCCACTCCATGGTGGCCCCGGCCTCACAGGTCGCCCGCTTGGTGACCAGGTTGTAGACGTTGTTGGACCAGTTCTGGATCGTGGTGTAGCGGCAGCGGCCGCCCTTCTTCACGACGATCTCCACCACCGCGGAGTGCAGCGAGTCCGACGAGTAGATCGGCGCGGTGCAGCCCTCGACGTAGTGCACGTAGGCGTCCTCATCGACGATGATCAGCGTGCGCTCGAACTGGCCCATGTTCTCGGTGTTGATCCGGAAGTAGGCCTGCAGCGGGATGTCGACGTGCACGCCCTTGGGGACGTAGATGAAGGAGCCGCCGGACCACACGGCGCTGTTCAGCGCGGAGAACTTGTTGTCTCCGACCGGGATCACGGTGTTGAAGTACTCCTGGAAGATCTCCGGGTGCTCCCGCAGCGCGGTGTCGGTGTCGAGGAACAGCACGCCCTGCTCCTCGAGGTCCTCCCGGATCTGGTGGTAGACGACCTCGGACTCGTACTGCGCGGCGACGCCGGCGACGAGCCGCTGCTTCTCCGCCTCCGGGATCCCGAGCTTGTCGTAGGTGTTCTTGATGTCCTCGGGCAGTTCGTCCCAGGAGGTCGCCTGCTGCTCGGTGGAGCGGACGAAGTACTTGATGTTGTCGAAGTCGATGTTGCCGACCTCGCCACCCCAGGTGGGGAGCGGCTTGCGGTCGAACAGCTTCAGGCCCTTCAGCCGCAGGTCGAGCATCCACTGAGGCTCGTCCTTCTTGCCCGAGATGTCGCGTACGACCTCTTCGGACAGGCCTCGCTTGGCGCCGGCGCCGGCGACGTCGGAGTCGGACCAGCCGTACTCGTAGCGGCCCAGGCCTTCGAGCTCGGGATGCGCAGTGGTCGTCATATCAGACGTGTCCTCTCTGGGTTGCCGGTGTCGTGCGGGTTGCCGGTGTCGTGCGGGTTGCCGGTGTCGTGCGACGTGCAGATCCGGCGGGTGGTTCACGTACGGCGGTGGGGCCCGGCACGTGCGTCGTGCAGACCCCGTCACCGTGGGCAATGGTCGCGAGCCGTTGGACGTGCCGCCCGAGCAGCCGGGCGAACACCTCCGTCTCGGCCTCGCAGAGCTGGGGAAACTCCGAGGCGACGTGGGCGACCGGGCAGTGGTGCTGGCAGAGCTGGTCGCCGGTCACCCCTGCGCGCACCGACGCGGCATAGCCGTCCTGGCTGAGTGCGTCGGCGAGGGCCTCGGAAGCGGCCTGCGGGCCACGCTCGCGTGCGGCGCGGTCCACGACCGCGCGGTACCTCTCCTCGAGGTCGGAGACCCGGCGGCGGGCGAAGGACTCGACCGCCTCGTCGCCCCCGGTCTCGGCAAGGAAACGCAACGCGGTCACGGCCAGGTCGTCGTAGGCCTGGTAGAACACATCCCGGCCGGCATCGGTCAGTGCGAAGACCTTGGCCGGCCGGCCGCGGCCGCGCTGGCCGTAGACTCGCTGCTCGCGAGCCTCCAACAGGCCCTCGTCGAGCAGGTGGTCGAGATGCCGGCGCACGGCTGCCGGCGTGAGGGCGAGCCGCGCGGCCAGATCGGCTGCGGTGGACGGGCCCTGCTGCAGGATCGCCTGTGCCACGCGGACACGCGTAGGCCCCGGCTCGGGGGACGCCCAGGAGGGCGCCGCCTCGCCGGCCGGCGGACGGGTCTCCGTCGCTCCTGCGTATTTCACAACACCCATGTTGTCTTATTGCCGCAGGCCGTTCAACGAAGGGTAGCCTAACTCCCGTTGCGCTGCCTGCACTCGCGCAGGCCCTGGGTGACCCGCAGGCACGGTGGGCGGCGGCGCGTCCTTACACTCGACTCGTCATGGATGCCACGTCCCCACGGGACCCGCTGTCCCCGCCGGCCCTCGCCGTCACCGGCCTCGTCATGCGCTACGGCGAGAAGGTCGCCGTCGACGGGCTGAGCCTGAGCGTGCGGCAGGGCGTGATCGCCGCCGTCCTCGGACCCAACGGGGCGGGCAAGACCACCACGCTGGAGACGTGTGAGGGCTATCGCCGTCCGCAGGCCGGCGTGGTCCGTGTCCTCGGTCTCGACCCGGTGGCCGAGCGTCGCCGGCTGCTGCCCCGGATCGGCGTGATGCTGCAGGGCGGCGGCGCTTGGTCCGGCGTGCGTGCCACCGAGATGCTGCGCCACGTCGCGGGCATGTACACCCACCCGCTCGACGTCGGCCTGCTGGTGGAACGGCTCGGTCTGGACAGCTGTGGGCGCACGCCCTACCGGCGGCTCTCCGGCGGTCAGCAGCAGCGGCTGGGGCTGGCGATGGCGCTCGTCGGCCGCCCGGAGCTGGTGTTCGTCGACGAGCCCACGGCCGGTCTGGATCCGCAGGCCAGGCGCACGGTGTGGGACCTGCTGGAGGAACTGCGCGCCGACGGCGTGACGATCGTGCTCACCACCCACTTCATGGACGAAGCCGAGCGGCTGGCCGACGAGGTCTTCGTCGTCGACCACGGCCGTGTCGTCGCAGCCGGCTCCCCGGCGGCGCTCACCACCGCGCACCCCGCCGAGGCCGACCAGGGCAGTCTGGCGTTCCGCGCCCGTCCCGGACTCGAGATCGGCCTGCTGCAGTCAGCACTGCCGGACGTCTTCCGTGTGGTGGAGGACCCCCCGGGCGAGTACGCCGTACACGGCCCGGTCGGTCCGGACACGCTGGCGCGGGTCACCACCTGGTGCGCCCAGCACGAGGTGCTGCCGCAGGGCTTGCACGTCGGCCGGCGCACCCTCGAGGACGTGTTCTTGGAGCTCACCGGACGGGAGCTGCGATGACCGGCGCATTCGCCCCCGCGCCCGGCGCCGCGCCGATGCACCGTCAGGTGCGGCGGCACGCGCTGATGGAGACCCGGCTTCTGCTGCGCAACGGCGAGCAGCTCGTGCTCGCGCTGGTGATCCCGCTCGTGGTGCTGTTCGCCGGGGTCCTGGCGGCGGAACGCTTCGACCTGGTGGCCGGTGACGCGGCGGCGCGGCTGACGCCGGGCGTGATCGCGCTCGCGGTGATGTCGACGGCGTTCACCTCGCTGGCCATCGCCACCGGCTTCGAGCGCCGCTACGGGGTGATCAAGTGGCTGGGCAGCTCACCGCTCCCCCGGTCCGGGCTGCTGCTGGGCAAGACCGGCGCGCTGCTGCTGGTCGAGGCCGCGCAGATCGCCGTGGTCGCGGGTGCGGCGCTGGCCCTGGGGTGGCGCCCTTCCGCCGGCCTCGGCACGCTCCTGGGCGTCGCGCTGACCGTGCTGCTCGGCACCCTGGCATTTGCCGCGCTCGGCCTGTTGATGGCGGGCACGCTGCGCGCCGAGGCGACGCTCGCCGCGGCCAACCTGGTCTTCGTGCTGCTGGCCATCGGCGGAGGCGTGGTCGTGGCGCCGCGGGAGTACGGCGAGTTCGGCGCGGTCCTGCGGCTGCTTCCGTCGGGAGCCTTGCACGAGGGGCTCGCCACCGCCCTCGGCGAGGGATCGGTCGGCTGGCCGGCGCTTGCCGTGCTGCTGGTCTGGGCCGCGATCGGCGGCCTGCTCACCGCCCGGACCTTCCGTTGGGAGTGAAGCAGGTGGGAACGAAGCAGGTGGGAGCGAAGCAGATGGAAGCGCGGCGGCCGGCGGTGAGCGGTAGCGCCCTCGCCGCTCGCTGGATCCACCCGCTGGCGATCGCGACCCTGGTCGGCAACATCGCCATCGTCGTCACCGGCGGGGCCGTCCGCCTCACCGCGTCCGGGCTGGGGTGCCCCACCTGGCCGCAGTGCACGCAGGGCTCGTTCGTGCCGCACGGTGCCCTCGGTGTGCACGGTGTGATCGAGTTCGGCAACCGGATGATGACGTTCGTGCTCGCCGCGATCGCGGTCGCCACCTGGGTGGCCGCGATGAACCTGCTCCCCCGTTCGCGCTCGGTGCGCCGGCTGGCCACCGCGCTGGCGCTGGGAATCCCCGGGCAGGCCGTGCTCGGTGGCGTCACCGTGCTCACCGACCTGAACCCGTGGATCGTCGGCCTGCACCTGATGCTGTCGATGCTGATGATCTCGGCCGCGGTGCTGCTGATCTTCCGGCTGCGCGACCCCGAGGCCGGTGTGCCCTCGCGACTCACGGTCCGGCTGGCGGTGGCCGCGTACGGTTCGGCGTTCGTGGTGCTCTACCTCGGCACCGTCGTGACCGGGTCCGGGCCGCACGCCGGTGATGTCGACGCGCCGCGCAACGGCCTGGACCCACAGCTGTGGAGCCACGTGCACGCCGCCGCGGTCTACGTGCTCGTGGCGGTGTCGGTCGCAACCGTTGCGGTGCTGCACCGCGCCGGAGCCGCCACCCACGTCCGCCGGGCCGGGTGGGTGCTGGTGGGGGTCGAGCTGGCGCAGGCCGCGGTCGGGTTCACCCAGTACTACCTCGACCTGCCCGAGCTGCTGGTCGGCCTGCACCTGCTCGGCGCCGCCCTGCTGGCCGCCGCCGTCACCCGGCTCCTGCTCGTCGTCGCCGGCACCAAGGTCCGACGGCGGCATGACCAGCTCGGACGGACGCTCCTCAGCCGCGGCGGCCGGCGCGGCTGACCGGAGGATCCGACGCGGGCGTCGCCGGGGCAACATGAGCGGCGGCTCTTGACGCCGCGCAGAAGGCGATGGTCGACCGGAGCAGCTGCTCCATGCGGGTGTCGGCGTCGTCGACGCAGGCCGTCGCCAGGCCCTGCACGGCGCAGCGCACGATGGTCGGCGCCGCGTGCCGCCGGAACCCGCGGCGCGACACCCGGGAGCTTCGCGCGAACTGCCGGGCCCAGGTGTGCGCCAGCGGGGCCGCCGCCAGCGCCGTCCGGCTGGACTCCCGCAGACTGCCGGGTGGCTGCCCGGCCAGCTCGGCCACCATCCGCTCGCTGGTCAGCACCCCGACGGCCAGCGCCTGCTGCCGTTCGACGGAGGCGACCGGCAGCGCGGCCGTGGCCGCCCGCAGCGCGATCTCGGCGTCCCAGCGCGGGTCGTCGCTGGTCAGCCCGATCACGCTGGGGATCAGGTCGACCAGCCGGTGCCGTGCGGCGTCGGAGGTGTGGTCGTTGACGAGTCGGGCCATCTCGGCCAGCAGCGGGTGGGTGCATCCGGGATGGTCGGACCAGCGCTCACCGGCGAGGTAGGACGCCATCTCCATGAAGCAGGCGCCCCGGCGCGGACTTCGGTGCTTGCCGCGCGAGAGGATCGGTACGACGTCGAAGTGCTGCTTCTGGTCCCGCATAGCGTCCCCAGGGTGTGCTCAGTGTGCCCGACGGTGTGGCCGGGCGGGTGCCGGTATCTACGTCCTCTTGGCCAGTGTGCGCCCAGGGGGCGGCAAATGCCAGCCTCACATCATGGCGTCGACGGCGACCGAGACGAACAGCAGCGCGAGATACATGTTGGACCAGTGGAACAGCCGCATCGGGCGCAGCGCCGTCCCGTCGGCTCCGGCGACGGCCCGGCCATGCAGCAGATGCGCAGAGGCCAGCAGCGACACTCCCAGCACTGCCGCGGCGACCACATAGAGCGCACCGGTGTCCGCGACCGGCCACAGCACCAGGCTGGTGGCCACGGTGGCGTAGGAGTAGGCCACGATCTCGCCGGTCACCCGACGCGGTGCAGCGACGACCGGCAGCATCGGTACGTCGGCTGCCGCGTAGTCGTCGCGATAGCGGAACGCCAGCGCCCAGGTGTGCGGCGGCGTCCAGAAGAACACGACGAGGAACAGGACGACAGGGGTCCACGTCAGGGACCCGGTGACCGCCGTCCATCCGATCAGCGCCGGGAAGCACCCTGCTGCACCGCCCCAGACGACGTTGTGGGCGGTGTGTCGTTTGAGCAGCATCGTGTAGCCGACGACGTAGAAGAGGTTCG
The DNA here is from genome assembly GCA_035690425.1 of Nocardioidaceae bacterium. Taxonomy (GTDB): domain Bacteria; phylum Actinomycetota; class Actinomycetes; order Propionibacteriales; family Nocardioidaceae; genus DASSKO01. Next base: position 22,386 of record DASSKO010000097.1, on the reverse strand, counting down.
CGGCCAGTGCGAGCGCCGCCGACAGCCAGTTGACGAAGAAGCCCAGCCACAGGGTGGAGGCCACGCCCAGGGCCAGCCCGAAGACGAGGGCGGGCAGCGCGCCGACGACGTGCCGCGGGAGCGGACGCCGGCGGGTGCGCCGCATCCGCTCGTCGATGTCGCGGTCGAGCACGCAGTTGAGCACGTTCGCCGAGCCGGCCGACATCGTGCCACCGACCATGGTGGCGATAACCAGCCACAGATCGGGTACACCCCGGGCAGCAAGGAACATGACCGGGATCGTGGTGACCAGCAACAGCTCGATGATGCGGGGCTTGGTCAGGCCGACGTACGCGAGGATGACGCCCCGGACGCCGGGACGGTGCGACGGCTGTCGCCCGTTACGGCGCTCCACCAGCGGCACCTGCGGGTCGACGGCCGTCACAAGAAAACCTCGGTCTGGTCAGTTGAGATGTGCCGGCACGAAGGCAGTCCGGCGCGGATCACGGCGAGTCTAGTGCCGGGCCCCAGCAACGGCCGAACCGGCCCGAGCGGGTGAGCCGATACGCTCGTTGTGGGTAGCGTCGTGAAGGCCGACAACCATCGTCGCGAGAGGGGACTCACCACCGTGAGCAACGCCATGTCGACCGCGTCCACCGCACCGCTCGAGTGGACCGACCTGGACCGACGGACGGTCGACACCATCAAGGTCTTGGCCATGGACGCGGTCGAGAAGTGCGGCAGCGGCCACCCGGGTACGGCGATGAGCCTCGCCCCGGTCGCACACCTGCTGTACGGAAAGCTGATGCGGCACAACCCGGCCGACCCGACCTGGACGGGCCGCGACCGCTTCGTGCTCTCCGCCGGACACACCAGCCTGACCCTCTACATCCAGTTCTACCTCGCCGGCTACGGCCTGGAGATCGACGACCTCGCGGCACTGCGCACCTGGGGCAGCCTCACCCCCGGCCATCCCGAGCACGGACACACCGACGGCGTCGAGACCACGACCGGCCCGCTCGGCCAGGGTGTCGGCAATGCCGTCGGGATGGCGATGGCGGCCCGTCGTGAGCGGGGTCTGTACGACCCCGACGCGCCGGCCGGCGAGAGCGTCTTCGACCACCAGATCTACTGCATCGCCAGCGACGGCGACATCCAGGAGGGCGTCGCCTCCGAGGCGTCCTCGCTCGCGGGGCACCAGCAGCTCGGCAACCTCACCCTGATCTACGACGACAACGAGATCTCGATCGAGGACAACACCGACGTGGCGCTCACCGAGGACGTCGCCGCGCGCTATGCCGCCTACGGCTGGCACGTGCAGGTCGTCGACTGGACCCACGGCGGCCGCGACTACGAGGAGGACGCGCAGGGCCTGTGGGATGCGCTGGCCGCCGCCCGCGCCGAGACGAGCCGACCCAGCTTCATCCTGTTGCGCACGGTCATCGCCTGGCCGGCGCCGAACGCGCGCAACACCGGCGCCGCACACGGCTCGGCACTCGGCGCCGACGAGGTGGCCGCCACCAAGAAGCTCCTCGGCTTCGACCCGGACAAGAGCTTCGAGGTGCCGGCCGACGTACTCGAGCACACCCGCACTGCCCGTGACCGCGGCGCAGATGTCCAGCAGGAGTGGCAGACCGCCTTCGACGCGTGGGAGAAGGAGGCCGGCGAGCGGGCGGAGCTGTTCCACCGGCTGCGGGAGCGCCGGCTGCCGGCCGGGTGGACCGACGCGCTGCCGAGCTTCGACGCCGACGAGAAGGGCGTGGCCACCCGCAAGGCCGGGGGCACGGTGCTGTCCGCGATCGTCGCCCGGCTGCCCGAGCTGTGGGGCGGGTCGGCCGACCTGGCCGGCTCCAACAACACCACGCCCGACGGCGAAATGTCCTTCCTGCCACCGGAGCACTCGACCGAGAAGTTCGAGGGCGACTGGTACGGCCGGGTGCTGCACTTCGGTGTCCGCGAGCACGGCATGGGGTCGGTCCTCAACGGCATGGCGCTGCACGGCGGCACCCGGCCGTACGGCGGCACGTTCTTGATCTTCAGCGACTACATGCGCCCGGCCGTGCGGCTGGCCGCGCTGATGAAGCTGCCCGTCACCTACGTGTGGACACACGACTCGATCGGTCTCGGCGAGGACGGGCCCACGCACCAGCCGATCGAACACCTGGCGGCACTGCGCGCGATCCCCGGGCTCGACGTGGTGCGCCCCGCCGACGCCAACGAGGTCGTCGCTGCCTGGCGCACGATCCTGGAGCACGACGACCGCCCAGCCGGGCTGGTGCTGACCCGGCAGAACGTCCCCACGTTTCCGCGTGGCACCGACGGGTACGCCGAGAGCGACGGCGTGGCCAGAGGCGCTTACGTGCTGCTCGACGCTCCGGAGGCCGCATCCGGCGGCGACCCGGACGTCGTCCTCGTCGCAACGGGTTCGGAGGTGCAGCTCGCGGTGGAGGCCCGGGAGACCCTGGCGGCCGAAGGTGTGCGAGCACGCGTCGTGTCGATGCCGTGCAAGGAGTGGTTCGACAGCCAGGACGCCGGCTACCGCAACTCCGTCGTCCCACCCTCGGTGCGGGCGCGGGTCTCGGTCGAGGCCGCGGTCGCCCAGGGCTGGCGCGAGGTCGTCGGCGACGCGGGCCGGATCGTCAGCCTCGACCACTACGGCGCCTCCGCCGACTACGCCACCCTCTACCGGGAGTTCGGCATCACCGCCGACGCCGTGGTGCAGGCCGCCAGGGACAGCATCGAGGCCGCGGCCGCGATCGGCGGTTCGGGTGCGGCCGTGCACACCGGTGCCTCCGGACCCATCGGGCCGGGCGACGACCCCGCCAACCCCGTCGAGTAAGCCGAGCACGCCGAATAAGGAGTCACACGATGAACGACCGCCTCAAGAAGCTCTCCGACGCAGGTGTCGCCATCTGGCTCGACGACATCTCGCGCGAACGCCTGCGCACGGGCCAGCTCACCGACCTGCGCGATCACAAGCACCTCGTCGGTGTGACGTCGAACCCGACGATCTTCTCCAAGGCAGTGACCGACGCCGACGAGTACGCCGAACAGGTGCACGACCTCGCCGTACGCGGTGTCGGCCTCGAGGAGGCCGTGCGGATGATCACGACCTACGACGTGCGCTGGGGCTGTGACGTGCTCCAGCCGGTGCACGACGCGACCGACGGGCTCGACGGGCGGGTGTCGCTCGAAGTCGACCCGGGCCTCGCCCACGACTCCGACGCGACGCAGGCCGAGGCCAAGGCCCTGTGGTGGCTGGTGGACCGCCCGAACCTGTTCATCAAGATCCCTGCCACCAAGGCCGGTCTCGGACCCATCACCGCCACGATCGCGCAAGGCATGAGCGTCAACGTGACCCTCATCTTCTCCCTCGACCGCTACGCCGAGGTGATGGAGGCCTACGTCGCGGGCTTGGAGCAGGCCAGGGAGAACGGCCACGACGTGTCCACGATCCACTCGGTCGCGTCGTTCTTCGTCAGCCGGGTGGACACCGAGGTCGACAAGCGGTTGGACAAGATCGGCGGTGAGGAGGCGGCCGCGATGAAGAGCAAGGCAGCGGTGGCCAACGCCCGGCTCGCCTACCAGCGCTTCGAGCAGACCTTCACCGGGGATCGCTGGGAGGCGCTGGCGGCAGCCGGTGCGCACAAGCAGCGCCCGCTGTGGGCGTCGACGTCGGTCAAGGACCCCGACCTGCCGGACACGATGTACGTGGAGGAGCTGGTCGCGCCCGGCGTGGTCAACACGATGCCCGAGGCGACCCTGGAGGCGTTCGGCGACCACGGTGAGGTCCGGGGCGACCCTGCCGACACGGTCACCGGCAACTACCAGGACGCCCAGTCGGTGCTGGACCGGCTCGGTGAGCTCGGTGTCGACTACGACGACGTGGTGCAGGTGCTCGAGGACGAGGGCGTCGAGAAGTTCGAGGCCTCCTGGAAGGAGCTGCTCGACACGGTCTCCGACGCGCTCGACGCCGCCAAGAAGGATGCTCAGCAGTGAAGGACCCGCTCGCGGTCGTCGCGGACGACACGAACCACAGCGCGACCCTCGACCAGCTCGTCGGCGACCGGGTGGCGTCGCGACTCTTCGCCAAGGACGCCACGCTGTGGGGCCCGGAGGCGGAGTCGGAGGCCGCCGTCCGGCTGAACTGGGTCGAGCTGGCCGAGTCCTCACGGCACCTGCTCGCCGAGATCGACGCGCTGCGGGCCGAGCTGTGGGGTGAGGGCATCGACCGGGTCGTGCTGTGCGGCATGGGTGGCTCGTCGTTGGCACCGGAGGTGATCACCCGCTCCTACGGAGTCGACCTGGTGGTGCTCGACTCCACCAACCCGTCGGTGATCACCCGGGCGCTGGCCGGCGACCTGCAGCGCACCGTCGTGGTGGTGTCCAGCAAGTCCGGCGGCACCGTCGAGACCGACAGTCAGCGGCGCGCGTTCGTGCGCGCCTTCACCGAGGCCGGCATCGACGCCGCCTCCCGGCTGGTCGTGGTCACCGACCCCGGCTCGCCGTTCGAGCAGCTTGCGAAGGACGCCGGCTACCGCAAGGTCTTCCTCGCCGACCCCCACGTCGGAGGCCGGTACAGCGCGCTGACCGCGTTCGGGCTGGTGCCGGCGGGTCTGGCCGGCGTGGACGTGTCCGAGCTGCTCGACGAGGCCGACGAGGTCGCCGCGCAGCTGCGCGCCGACGACGTCGGCAACCCGGCGTTGGTGCTCAGCTGCGCGCTCGCCGACCACACCGCCCGGGACAAGGTCGTGCTGACCTCCGACGGCTCGGCGATCGTGGGCTTCCCGGCCTGGGCCGAGCAGCTGATCGCCGAGAGCACCGGCAAGAACGGCCGCGGGCTGCTGCCGATCGCGGTGGAGTCCCCCGACGCCCCGGAGATGCGCAGCGATGCCCCCGACCTCGTGCGCGGCGTGCTGCTCGCCCGGGCCGACGAGGCGGAGGGCCGCGCCGACGGCGGCGTCCCCACGGTGCTGACGTCGGGGCCCCTCGGCGCCCAGTTCCTCCTCTGGGAGCTGGCCACGGCGGTAGCCGGGCGGCTGCTGGGCATCAACCCGTTCGACCAGCCCGACGTGGAGAGCGCCAAGGACGCCGCGCGCGGCCTGCTCGACCACCAGCCTGCTCCGGAGCCGGCCGCGTTCACCGATGGTGTGGTCGAGGTGCGGGGGTCCTCCGGGCTGCTGGCGGGCGTCGACACGCTGCCGGGTGCGGTCCAGGCCCTGCTGTCGACCCTCGAGGACGACGGCTACCTCGCGGTGATGGCCTACCTCGACCCCGTACGAGACGTCGACCTGGTGCAGGCCCGACCGGCGCTGTCCCGGCGCACGTCACGACCAGTGACCTTCGGGTGGGGTCCGCGGTTCCTGCACTCCACGGGCCAGTATCACAAGGGCGGCCCGGCACGCGGCGTCTTCGTGCAGGTAACGGCCGAGGAGCCGCAGGACGTCGAGATCCCCGAACGGCCGTTCAGCTTCGGCACCCTGATCGCGGCACAAGCCGCCGGCGACGCCGACGTACTCGCCCAGCGCGGGCGGCCGGTCCTGCGGCTGCACCTGCGCGACCCTGCATCCGGGGTACGCCAGCTCCTGGAGACCTTGGCATGACCAACCCCCCGAGTAACCCACTGCGCGACCCGCAGGACCGAAGGCTGCCGAGGATCGCCGGCCCCTGCGGTCTGGTGATCTTCGGAGTGACCGGCGACCTGTCCCGCAAGAAGCTCATGCCCGCGGTCTACGACCTGGCCAACCGCGGTCTGCTGCCGCCCGGCTTCGCGCTGGTGGGATTCGCCCGGCGCGACTGGGAGAACCAGGACTTCGCCCAGATCGTCCACGACGCGGTCAAGCAGTACTCCCGCACCCCCTATCGCGAGGAGGTGTGGCAACAGCTGTCGGAGGGCTTCCGGTTCGTGCCCGGCGACTTCTCCGACGACGAGGCCTTCGACCAGCTGCGGCAGACGATCGAGGACCTCGAGCGAGAGCGTGGCACCAACGGCAACAACGCCTACTACCTGTCGATCCCGCCGCGGTTCTTCTCCGGCGTCGTCGGTCAGCTGAAGAAGCACGGCCTCGCCGAGCAGGCCGACTCCTGGCGCCGGGTGGTCGTCGAGAAGCCGTTCGGCTCCGACCTCAAGACCGCGCGCGAGCTCGACGCGGTCGTCTCGGAGGTCTTCCCGCCGGAGTCGGTCTTCCGGATCGACCACTATCTCGGCAAGGAGACCGTGCAGAACATCCTGGCGATGCGGTTCGCCAACGCGATGTTCGAGCCGATCTGGAACAGCCACTACGTCGACCATGTGCAGATCACGATGGCCGAGGACATCGGCATCGGCGGCCGGGCCGGCTACTACGACGGCATCGGTGCCGCGCGCGACGTGATCCAGAACCACCTGCTGCAGTTGATGGCGCTGATCGCGATGGAGGAGCCGATCTCGTTCGAGGCGCGCCATCTGCGGATCGAGAAGCAGAAGGTGCTCGAGGGGGTGCGGCTGCCGCAGCACCTCGAGCACTACACCGCCCGCGGCCAGTACACCGAGGGCTGGGCCGGAGGCGTCCACGTGCCCGGCTACACCGACGAGCAGGACATCCCCGCGGCGTCTCGCACCGAGACCTTCGCCGCGGTCCGGCTGGAGATCGGCAACGCACGGTGGGCCAACGTGCCGTTCTACCTGCGGGCCGGCAAGCGGCTTGGCCGGCGCGTCACCGAGGTCGCCGTGGTGTTCAAGCGGGCCCCGCATCTGCCCTTCGGCGAGACCGCGACCGAGAGCCTCGGTGAGAACGCGCTGGTGATCCGGGTGCAGCCCGACGAGGGCATCACGATGCGCTTCGGCTCCAAGGTGCCGGGTACGGCGATGGAGATCCGCGACGTCAGCATGGACTTCGCCTACGGCGGCTCGTTCGTCGAGTCCAGCCCCGAGGCCTACGAGCGGCTGATCCTCGACGTGCTGCTCGGCGACCCACCGCTGTTCCCCCAGCGCGAGGAGGTCGAGCTGTCCTGGCAGATCCTCGACCCGATCATCGAGCACTGGGCCGAGAACGGCTCGCCGCAGGATTACCCGGCCGGCACCTGGGGGCCGTCGTCGGCCGATGCGATGCTCGCCCGCGACGGTCGCGCTTGGCGCCGACCCTGACGGCACGGAGGAGACCTGATGGGCACCCACCTGCACGACACCAACTCGGCGGCCATCGCCGCTGAGCTGCTGCTGGCCCGCCGGCACGCCGGGAGCCCGGCGATGGGCATGGTCTTGACGCTGGTCGTCGACACCGACGAAGCCGGCGCCGACACGGCGCTGGCCGCGGCCCGCGAGGCCTCGACGGAGCACCCCGCCCGGGTGATCGGCGTCGTGCGTGGACGCGCGTCGGGTGCCTCGAACGTCGACGCCGAGATCATGATCGGTCGCGGCGCCCAGGGCGAGACGGTCCTGATCCGGCTCAGTGGCGCGGTCGCCGCCCATGCCGAGTCGGTCGTCCTGCCGCTGCTGCTGCCGGACTCGCCAGTGGTGATCTGGTGGCCCGGCCGTGCCCCCGACGACCCCGCGAGCGACCCGCTCGGCGCGCTGGGCCGACGACGCATCACCGACTGTGCCGCCGTACCCGCCTGCGAGCCGGACCCGCTCCTGACTCAGTGCGCGGCCTTCGCACCCGGCAACACCGACCTGTCGTGGACCCGGCTCACCGTGTGGCGGGGACTGCTGGCGGCTGCCCTCGACGGATACCCCGGCACGGTGAGCGCGGCGGAGGTGGTGGCCGAGCCGGACTCGCCGAGCGCTGAGCTGCTGCGCGCCTGGCTGACCGACCGCCTGAACGTGCGGGCCGCACGCCTGGAGTCCGAGGGCCCCGGCATCACGTCGGTGCGGCTGGTCACGGCCGCCGGCGAGATCTCCATCACCCGCGCCGACGGCCGGCTCGCGGTGCTGACCAGCCCCGGCCAGCCGGACCGACCGCTGGCGCTGAAACGGCGGGAGACCGCCGAGCTGCTCGCGGAAGAGCTACGCCGACTCGACAACGACGACGTCTACGAGGCCACGATCAAGCGCCTGAGCAAGCTGGAGGGAGTCGGTCGATGAGCTCACCGTCGGTCCTCGTCCATCGCAACGCCGACCTGCTGGCCGCGGCGGCCGCCGCCCGGCTGGTCACCCGGTTGGTCGATGTGCAAAGCGCCGGCCGCGCCGCTTCGCTGGTGCTGACCGGCGGGAGCATCGCCAACCAGATGTATGCCGCGCTGGCCGAGCTGCCCGCGCACGACGCCGTCGACTGGTCGGGCGTAGACCTGTGGTGGGGCGACGAGCGGTTCGTGGCGGCCGACTCCTCCGACCGCAACGAGGCGCAGGCTCGCTCGGCGCTGCTGGACCGGCTGCGGCTCGACCCGGCCCGGGTGCACCCGATGCCGGCCGACGACGGTGCCTACGCCGGAGACCCAGAGCGGGCCGCAGCCGACTACGCCGAGGCGCTGGCCACCGCCGCACAGCCCGAGGACCACGGGCCGACCCCGGCGTTCGACATCCTGCTGCTCGGGGTCGGCCCCGACGGCCACATCGCGTCGCTGTTCCCCGAACGGCCCGAGCTCTACGACGAGCGGCCGACTGCGGCGGTGCGGCACTCTCCCAAGCCGCCGCCGACCCGGATCACGCTGACCATGCCGACGCTGCGTCGCGCCCGCGAGGTGTGGTTCGTGGTGTCCGGCGCAGACAAGGCGGGACCGGTGCGCCTGGCGCTCGGTGGCGCCGGAATGATGCAGCTCCCGGCCGCGGGCGTGGTCGGCACCACCCGGACGCTGTGGCTGCTCGACCACGACGCCGCCGCCGAGCTGCCGCCGTCGCTGGCCCGGCCCGCCTCGCCCTGACGAGCCGGCCGACCCCTCAGAAGACGATCTCGCCGGACTTGCGCTTGCTGCGCAGCGTCTGCAGGGCTTCCTGCAGGATCTCGTCGGCCTCGGCGTCGGAGCGGCGCTCCTTCACATAGGCCAGGTGGGTCTTGTACGGCTCGACCTTGGGCGCCGGCGGCGGGTTCTGCTCGTCCCGGCTGGCGGGAAGCCCGCAGCGGGGGCAGTCCCAGGAGTCGGGCACCTGCGCGTCGATGGCGAAGGCGACCTGGGTCTGGTGCCGCTTGGCGCAGAAGTACGGCACCCGCACCCTCGGTGCGGTGTCGCCGCGCTCGGCCTCGCCCATCGGGCCCGCGCCGACGCGGCTGCCCCGGATGGCGTTACCACCTGCCACAGTTCACTCCTCGTGCTACGTCGTGTCTCGCCGAGCCGTCACTTCAGCAGCAGGCCGAGTGACACGATGCACAGCGCCCACACGACGCCGGTACCGATCGTGAGGCGGTCGAGGTTGCGCTCGGCCACCGACGAGCCACCGAGTCCGCTGGACATCCCACCACCGAACATGTCCGACAGGCCGCCGCCGCGTCCCTTGTGCAGCAGGACCAGCAGGACCAGCAGGAGGCTGGTCGCGATCAGCAGGATCTGGAAGGCGAGAATCACGTGCAAAAGCCTAACTCGTGTCAGCACCGGTCAGGCAACCGGTGCCGTCAAAGGATCGCCGGTCAGAAGGTCGGCAGGTCGCGGAATCGGCAGATCGCCGCGAACTCGTCGGCCTGCAGGCTCGCGCCGCCCACCAGGGCGCCGTCGACGTCCGGCTTCTCCATGATGGCCGTGACGTTGGCCGACTTCACCGACCCGCCGTAGAGGACACGCACGGCGGCCGCTGCCTCCTCCGACGCCGTCTCGGCGATCCGGGTCCGGATCGCCGCGCACACCTCCTGTGCGTCCTCGGGGCTGCACGCTTCGCCGGTGCCGATCGCCCACACCGGCTCGTAGGCCACCACCAGCCCGGCGACCTGCTCCGCGCTGAAGCCCGCGAGCGAGCCCTCCACCTGCGCGACCGTGTGCTGCACGTGCTCCGCCGCCTGCCGGACCGCCAGCCCTTCGCCCACGCAGACGATGGGCGTCATCCCCGCGGCCACGACCCGGTGGGCCTTGGTGTTGACCAGCGCGTCGTCTTCGGCGTGCACCTCGCGGCGCTCGGAGTGCCCGACGACGACGTAGCTGCACCCGAGCTTGGCCAGCATGCCCACCGACACGTCGCCGGTGTAGGCGCCACCGTCGTGCGCGGAGCAGTCCTGAGCCCCGTAGCCGATGTCCAGGCGGTCGCCGTCGACCAGGGTCTGCACCGACCGGAGGTCGGTGTACGGCGGAAGCACCACGACCTCGGCCTCGGCGAAGTCGTGCTTCTTGTCGTCGAGGGTCCAGGCGAGCTTCTGGACCAGCACCACCGCTTCGGCGTGGTTGAGGTTCATCTTCCAGTTGCCGGCGATCAACGGGGTGCGCCCGCTGATCGGCTTCGGCTGCTTCTTCGCCATCGGCTCAGTCCTTCAGGATTTCGATGCCCGGTAGCGGCCTGCCCTCGAGGTACTCGAGGCTGGCGCCCCCGCCCGTGGAGATGTGGCCGAAGGCGGCCTCGTCGAACCCGAGCCGGCGCACGGCCGCGGCCGAGTCGCCCCCGCCCACCACGGACAAGCCGTCGATCTGGGCGAGCGCGGCGGCCACGGCGCGGGTGCCGCCCGCGAACGCCTCGAGCTCGAACACCCCCATCGGCCCGTTCCAGAACACGGTGTGAGCGGCACGCAGCGCCGAGGCGAACGCAACCGCGGAGTCGGGCCCGATGTCGAGCCCGATCTGGTCGGCCGGGATCTCGTCGACGGGGACGACGCGGGGGGTGGCCGACTCGGAGATCGCCTCGGCCACCACCACGTCCGTCGGCAGCACGATCTGCACACCCAACTCCTGCGCGGTGCGCAGATAGCCGCGGACCGCGTCGACCTGGTCCTGCTCGAGCAGGCTGCGGCCGACCTCGTGACCCAGCGCCCGCAGAAACGTGAAGACCATGCCGCCACCGATCAGCAGCCGGTCGGCCTTGCCCAGCAGGTGGTCGATCACGCCCAGCTTGTCGGAGACCTTCGACCCACCGAGCACGACGGCGTAGGGGCGCCGCGGCGCCGCGGTCAGTTGCTGGAGCACGTCGATCTCGCTCACGACCAGGTCGCCGGCAGCGTGCGGGAGGCGAGCGGCCACGTCGTACACGCTGGCCTGCTTGCGGTGGACCACACCGAAGCCGTCGCTGACGAAGGCGTCGCCGAGGGCGGCGAGCTGGTCGGCGAACGCGCCCCGCTCGGTGTCGTCCTTGCTGGTCTCGCCCGGGTGGAACCGGACGTTCTCCAGCACCGCGACCGCGCCGTCGCCGAGGCCGGCCACGGTCTGCCGCGCCCGGTCACCGACCGTGTCGGCAGCGAAGGCCACGTCCGCCGCGAGCACCTCGCCCAGCCGTGCGGCGACCGGCTCCAGCGAGTACGCCGGGTCGGGTGTGCCCCTTGGCCGACCGAGGTGCGCCATCACCACCACGCGCGCCCCGCGCTCCCGCAGCCGCGAGATCGTGGGCACGCTGGCCCGGATACGGCCGTCGTCGGTGATCGTGCCGCCGTCCAGCGGCACGTTCAGGTCAGCCCGGACGAGCACCCGGGTGCTGCGTACGTCGCCCAGGTCGTCGATAGTCCGCACCGGCCGCCTCAGAGGGTGGAGGCGACGTGCGCGACGAGGTCCACCAGGCGGTTCGAGTAGCCCCATTCGTTGTCATACCAGCCCACGACCTTGGCCTGGTTGCCGATGACCTTGGTCAGGCCCGAGTCGAAGATGCAAGACGCCGGGTCGGTCACGATGTCGGACGACACGATCGGCTCGTCGGTGTAGCGCAGGAAGCCCTTGAGCGGGCCCTCCGCCGCCGCCTGCACGGCGGCGTTGACCTCCTCGACGGTGGACTCGCGGCCGAGCTCGACGGTCAGGTCGGTGGCTGAGCCGGTCGGCACGGGCACCCGTAGCGCGTAGCCGTCCAGCTTGCCCTTGAGCTCGGGCATCACCAGGCCGATCGCCTTCGCGGCACCGGTGGAGGTCGGCACCACGTTGATCGCGGCGGCCCGGGCCCGGCGCAGGTCCTTGTGTGGCCCGTCCTGGAGGTTCTGGTCGGCCGTGTAGGCGTGCACGGTCGTCATCAGCCCCTTGACGATGCCGAACTCGTCGTGGATGGCCTTGGCCATCGGTGCGAGACAGTTGGTCGTGCAGGAGGCGTTGGAGATGATGGTGTGCGCAGCGGGGTCGTAGTCGTCGTGGTTGACGCCCATCACCACGGTGATGTCCTCGTTCTTGCCCGGCGCCGAGATGATCACCTTCTTGGCGCCGGCGTCGATGTGCGCCTTGGCCTTCGCGCCGTCGGTGAACAGGCCGGTCGACTCGATTACGACGTCGGCACCGAGCTCCCCCCACGGCAGCTTGGCGGGGTCCTTCTCGGCCAGGGACCTGATCACCCGGTCACCGACCCGGATGCCGTCCTCGACCACCTCCACCTCCCGGTCGAGGCGCCCCAGGATCGAGTCGTACTTGAGCAGGTGCGCCTGGGTGTCGTCGTCGCCGAGGTCGTTGAAGCCGACCACCTCGATGTCGGCACTCGACGCGAGTACGGCGCGGTAGAAGTTGCGGCCGATGCGGCCGAAGCCATTGATGCCAACGCGGACAGTCACGGAACGATCTCCTCATTGAGAGCGAGTGCGAGTGCTGGGCGCCCGGGTGGTCGGACCCACGCCCGACTGTATCGGCTGCCCGTGGACGGCCGGCGTAGGGCGCCCCTCAGGTGGGGTCGGCCAGCAGGTCCGGCGAGAGGCTCGCCTCGGTGTCGGGGACACCGAGCTCGGCGGCGCGCTTGTCGGCCATCGCCAGCAGCCGTCGGATGCGGCCTGCGATCGCGTCCTTCGTCAGCTGCGGTTCGTGCAGCGCGCCGAGCTCCTCCAGGCTGGCCTGCCGGTGCTCCAGCCGCAGCGATCCCGCCAGCCGGAGATGGTCCGGCACGTCGTCGCCGAGGATCTGCAGGGCGCGCTCCACCCGCGCGCCGGCCGCGACGGCAGCACGCGCCGAGCGCCGCAGGTTGGCGTCGTCGAAGTTCGCCAGCCGGTTGGCCGTGGCACGCACCTCCCGGCGCATCCGACGCTCCTCCCAGGCCAGCAGCGACTCGTGCGCTCCCAGCCTGGTCAGCAGCGCTCCGATCGCGTCGCCGTCACGGATCACGACCCGGTCGACCCCGCGGACCTCGCGGGCCTTGACCTGGATGCCCAGCCGCCGGGCCGCGCCGACCAGCGCCAGGGCGGCCTCCGGGCCCGGACAGGTGACCTCGAGGGACGCAGAACGCCCCGGCTCGGTCAGCGAGCCGTGCGCCAGGAACGCACCCCGCCACGCGGCCACGGCGTCGCAGCCGGCTCCGGAGACGACCTGCGGCGGGAGGCCCCGCACCGGGCGCCCCCGGCCGTCGAGCAGCCCGGTCTGGCGAGCGAGGGCCTCACCCTCGCGCACGACGCGCACGACGTACCGCGTGCCCTTGCGCAGCCCGCCGCCGTGCACCACGACGACGTCGCTGGGATGCCCGTAGACCTCGGCGATGTCGCGGCGCAGGCGGCGCGCCGAAGCCCCCGTGTCGACCTCGGCCTCGATCACGATGCGCCCGCCCACGATGTGCAGCCCGCCGGCGAAACGCAGCGTCGTCGACACCTCCGCCTTGCGGCAGCACGACTTGGCCACGTTGGTGCTGGCGAGCTCGGACTTGACCTTTGCCGTCATCGCCATGGCGTCGTTCCTGTCACGGTTGTCCCCGCCTCATGCATCACGATCAGTTTGCTTCAAAGACCGAAGCGTACGCCGCCGCCAACCGCTCCGCATCGTGGTGGGGCGATCCGTCGGCCATCCCGATGTCGGCCAGCACCAGGTCGGCACCGAGGCTCGCCGCGGTCCGCCGCAGCGCGGGTGCGTCGGTCACCGCGCCGGCATCGGCGAGGACGACGTCGACCCGGAAGTGCGGTGCGTGCGCGGCGAGAACCTCGAGATGGTTGTCGGGCGAGAACCCGTCGGTCTCCCCCGGCTGCGGCGCCAGGTTCAGCGTCAGCAGTCGCTTCGCGGCGGTGCGCTGGAGGGCCCCACCGAGCTCGGGAACGAGCAGGTGCGGGATCACGCTGGTGAACCAGGAGCCCGGGCCAAGGACCACCCAGGAGGCCGCTTCGATCGCCGCGAGCGCCTCGGGGCTTGCCGGCGCGTCGCCGGGCTCGATCGACACCTCGAGCACCCGGCCGGGTGTGGTGGCCACCTCGACCTGGCCGCGGACCGTCTGCACCCGGCCGGGCTGGGCCGGGTCGATGCCGGCCACCTGTGCGGAGATGTCGAGCGGCACGGCCGACATCGGCAGCACCCGGCCCTGCGCGCCGAGCAGTCGTGCGACCCAGTCCAGCCCCGCGACGGGTCCGCTCTGCTCCTTGATCAGCTCCCACAGCGCGACGATCAGGAGGTTGCCGACTGCGTGGTTGTGCAGCTCCCCCGAGCTGGCGAACCGGTGCTGCAGCACCTGGGCCCAGGTGCGGCCCCAGTCGTCGTCGCCGCACAGCGCGGCGAGCGCCTTCCGCAGGTCGCCCGGAGGGAGCACGCCCAGCTCGCGCCGCAGACGTCCCGACGAGCCGCCGTTGTCGGCGACGGTCACGACCGCGGTGAGGTCGTCAGCGACCCGGCGGAGCGCGGCCAGCGATGCGGCAAGCCCGTGGCCCCCGCCGAGGGCCACCACCGCGTTCCGGTCGGTGGCCCGGCCCCTGTGGTCAGCGTCCACGCGGTCACTCCCGCCCCAGGTCACGGTGCACGACCAGGGTCTCGATCCCGCTTCGGCGCAGCCGCTGCGCCAGCGCCTCGGCCATCGACACGCTGCGGTGCTTGCCGCCGGTGCAGCCGACCGCGATCGTCACGAACCGCTTGCCCTCACGGACATACCCCGGCGTCATCGTGCGCAGCAGGTCCTCGTAGCTGTCCAGGAAAGCCACCGCGCCAGGTTGGTCGAGGACGTAGTCACCGACGGCTGCGTCCAGGCCAGACCTCGGGCGCAGCTCCGGCACCCAGTGCGGGTTGGGCAGGAACCGCATGTCGACGACCATGTCGGCGTCGACGGGGATGCCGTACTTGAACCCGAACGACAGCACCGTGGCGGTCAGCTTTGCCGCGTCGGCCTGGGAGAAGGCGTTGACGACCCGCTCGGCCATCTGGTGCACGTTGATGTTGGTGGTGTCGATGAGGACGTCGGCGGCGCCGCGCAGGTCACGCAGCATCTCCCGCTCCCGCTCGATGCCGTCGAGCAGCCGTCCACTGCCCTGCAGCGGGTGCGGCCGGCGGGCGGCCTCCTGACGTCGCACCAGGACCTCGTCGGAGGCCTCCAGGAACAGCAGCCGCGCCCGGTGGCCGCTGGTGGACAGTTCCTCGAGCATCCCCTGCAGCGCGGTGAAGAACCACCGGGAGCGTACGTCGACCACCACGGCGATGCGCGGGTCGCCGGACTCGCCGCGGATCAGCCGGACCACCTCGGGCACGATCTGCGGCGGAATGTTGTCGGTGACGAAGTAGCCGACGTCCTCAAGTACCTTGGCGGCGGTGCTGCGGCCGGCGCCGGTCATGCCGGTGACGACGACCAGCTCGTCGGACGGCGGGTGGCTCATGGCTGCGTCAGTCCTCGCTGCTCGATGGTGCGTCGTCGAGAATCTCACCGGTCGCGGTGTTGATCGCCGGCTGGCTGGCCTGGGCGGACGGCCCGGTGGACGCGCCCGTGGAGTCCGCGGCCAGCGCGGAGACGATCACCTCAGCCGTGCGGTGACCCAGGCCGGGTACGGCGGCGACCTCGTCGACGCTCGCCGCTCGCAGCTTCTTCAGCGAACCGAAGTGCTTCAGCAGCGCCTTCCGGCGTACTTCCCCGAGGCCGGGGATGCCGTCCAGCGCGCTCTGCGTCATCGACTTCGAACGCCGTTGCCGGTGGTGCCGGATCGCGAACCGGTGCGCCTCGTCCCGCACCCGCTGCAGCAGGTAGAGGCCCTCGCTGGTCCGCGGCAGGATGACCGGGTCCTGCTCGCTCGGCAGCCACACCTCCTCCAAGCGCTTGGCCAGCCCGCACACCGGCACGTCGTCGATGCCGAGCTGGTCCAGCGCCCGCTGGGCGGCCGCCACCTGTGGTGGGCCGCCGTCGACCACGACCAGGCCGGGGGCGTAGGCGAACCGCCGCGGGCGGCCGGTCTCCGGGTCGACGAGGGCGGGCCCCCCGTCGGGATCCCCGCCGGACCCGCCGTGGGACCCGCCGCCGGGGCCGCCCCCGGGGTCACCGCTGGCGAGGTCGAGCTCGGGGCTCTCCGAGCGTTCGTCGAGGAAGCGGCGGAAGCGGCGGGTGACGGTCTCGTGCATCGCGGCGACGTCGTTCTGGCCCTCGGTGCCGCGGATCACGAACCGCCGGTACTCGCTCTTGCGCGGCAGCCCGTCTTCGAACACCACCATCGACGCGACGATCTCGGTGCCCTGCAGGTTGGAGATGTCGAAGCACTCGATACGCAGCGGCGCTCCGGGCAGCTCGAGGGCGATCTGCAGCTCCTCCAGCGCCCGGTTGCGCGTGGTCAGGTCGCCGGCGCGCCTGGTCTTGTGCAGGGTCAGCGCCTGGCCGGCGTTGCGGCCGACGGTCTCGAGCAGAGCCCGCTTGTCGCCCCGCTGCGGCACCTTGAGCTCGACCCGGCTCCCGCGCAGCGACGTCAGCCACTCGGCCAGCGCCTCGACGTCGGACGGAAGCTCGGGCACCAGCACCTCCCGCGGCACGGTGTCGGACCCCAGGTCGGATCCCGGGTCGAGCTCGCCGTAGACCTGCTGCAGCAGCCGCTCCACCAGGTCACCGGTGGCAGCGTCGTCGACCTTGTCGGCCACCCAGCCGCGCTGCCCGCGGATGCGGCCGCCGCGGACGTGGAAGATCTGCACCGCCGCCTCGAGCGGGTCCTCGGCCAGGGCGACCACGTCGGCGTCGGTCGCGTCGCCGAGCACCACGGCGTTCTTCTCCAGTGCGCGCCGCAGGGCGCCGACGTCGTCGCGGAGCCGCGCCGCCCGCTCGTACTCCAGGTCTGAGGAGGCCGCCTGCATCTCCCGCTCGAGCCGCTTGATGTAGGCGCTGGTGTTGCCGGCCATGAACGCGCAGAAGTCGTCGACGATCGCCCGGTGCTCCGCGGCGTCGACGCGGCCCACGCAGGGCGCTGCGCACTTGCCGATGTAGCCCAGCAGGCACGGCCGCCCGATCTGCTCCGACCGCTTGAAGACGCCGTTGGAGCACGACCGCATCGGAAAGACCCGCAGCAGCAGGTCGACGGTCTCCCGGATGGCCCACGCGTGCGCGTAGGGGCCGAAGTAGCGCACGCCCTTGCGCTTGGGGCCGCGGCCCACCATCACGCGGGGATAGGTGTCGCCCACCGTCACGGCGAGCCAGGGATACGACTTGTCGTCGCGGTACTTGACGTTGAACCGCGGGTCGAACTCCTTGATCCAGGAGTACTCCAGCTGCAGCGCCTCGACCTCGGTGTCCACCACCGTCCACTCCACCGAGGCGGCGGTCGTCACCATCGTCTGCGTGCGCGGGTGCAGGTTCGCCACGTCCTGGAAGTACGACGACAGCCGCGCCCGCAGGCTCTTGGCCTTGCCTACGTAGATGACCCGCCGGGTCTCGTCACGAAAGCGGTAGACGCCTGGGCCTTCTGGTATCGACCCCGCAGCGGGTCGGTACGTCGCCGGGTCTGCCACGCCCACAACTCTACGGGGGCGGCGTCAGCCGAGGACGGTCTGGGCACCGAAGAGCGACAGCACCATCACGGCGAGTGCGACCAGCAGGACGGCCCCCACCGGGTGAGCGGACGCAGCACCGCTGCGGCCCCGGCCCTCGCCTCGCCGCTGTACCTTTCCGCAGCGCAGACAGAAGCCGCGCGACGTCGGCACACCCCGACCCGAGCGCCTTGTGTGTGCTCAGGTCCTCCGCCATTGGCCCCTTTTCCTGGCCCGCGAGCGGTCCTCGATCGCTCCCGACCAACGGACTGCTCGGGCGGACGAGGAAGCGGACATGGACCGGGTCGGGATGCCGGTAGCCGAGGTGCTGTCGGGGCATCTACGCGGGGCGGTTGATGGACGGCATGGTCATTGCCGGGGTCCAGGCTGCGGCGGCGCGCCTCGGGTACGACGCACCGGCCGGGCCTACGCAAGCGTGATCTGGTCGCCCTGCACGCTGATGGGCTTCATCGGCAGCGGCTCCTGCGCGGGACCGCCGACCACGCTTCCGTCGTCGATGTCGAACATGCTGCCGTGGCACGGGCAGTTGATGGTGCCGTCGCTCACCTCGGCGACGATGCAGCCCTGGTGCGTGCACTCGGCTGTGTAACCGACGAATTCGCCCTTGCTGGGCTGGGTGACGACGACCTCCTGGTCGCGGAAGACCTTGCCACCGCCGACCGGGATGTCGGCGGTCGACGCCAGCGCGTCCGTCTCCGTGGTCGCGGACGAACTTCCGTCGGATCCGCATGCCGCGAGCAACGGGCACGCGCCGATCGCGCCGCTGATGGCGGCTCCCCGCAGGATGGTACGGCGGTCGAGATCGGTCATCGCGGATGCCTCCTGGCTCGTGCGGCGGTGGGTCAGCGGCGCTTGGCGGTGGACTTCTTCGCGGTCGACTTTCTGGCCGTCGACCGCAGGGCCGTCGTCTTCGCGGGCTTGGTCGCCCGCTTGGCGGTCGACTTCTGTCGCGGGGTATACGACGCGGCCGCCTTCGTGGATTGCACCTCCGCGCCGGGCCCGCTACCGGCGACGGGCACGCCGCGACCGTCGAGGATGGGCTTGAGGAAGGCGCCGGTGTGGCTGGCCAGGTCGTCGGCGACCTGCTCGGGGGTGCCCTCGGCGACGACCACACCGCCTCCGCCTCCGCCCTCCGGCCCGAGGTCGATCAGCCAGTCGGCCACCTTGATCACGTCGAGGTTGTGCTCGATCACGATCACCGTGTTGCCGTTGTCGACGAGCCTGCCCAGGACACCGAGGAGCTTGCGGATGTCCTCGAAGTGCAGGCCGGTGGTTGGCTCGTCGAGCACGTAGAGGGTGCGGCCGGTCGACCGCTTCTGCAGCTCCGCGGACAGCTTGACCCGTTGCGCCTCACCGCCGGACAGCGTGGGAGCCGGCTGGCCGAGCCGGACATAGCCCAGCCCCACGTCGACGAGCGTGCGCAGGTGCCTGGCGATCGCCGGGATGGCCTCGAAGAAGTCGACGGCCTCCTCGATCGGCATGTCGAGGACCTCGGCGATCGTCTTGCCCTTGTAGTGCACCTCGAGCGTCTCGCGGTTGTAGCGAGCACCGTGGCAGACCTCGCACGGCACGTAGACGTCGGGCAGGAAGTTCATCTCGATCTTGATCGTGCCGTCGCCGGAGCAGGCCTCACAGCGCCCGCCCTTGACGTTGAAGGAGAACCTGCCCTGCAGATAACCACGCATCTTCGCCTCGGGCGTCTGCGCGAACAGCTTGCGCACATGGTCGAAGACGCCCGTGTAGGTGGCCGGGTTGGACCGGGGTGTGCGGCCGATCGGCGACTGGTCGACGTGGATGACCTTGTCGACCTCGTCCACGCCGCTGACCGTGCGGTGGCGGCCCGGGATCTGGCGTGCGTTGTAGATCTGGCGCGCGAGCGAGGTGTAGAGGATGTCGTTGACCAGCGTCGACTTGCCGGAACCGGACACGCCGGTGACGGCGACGAACTGACCCAGCGGAAAGGTCACGTCGATGTTGCGTAGGTTGTTCTCGTACGCACCGTGGACCGTGATCTCGCGACCCGGCGTACGCGGCCGCCGCAGCGCCGGCAGCGGGATCTCCTCGCGGCCGGCCAGGTAGGCGCCGGTCATCGAGTCGGGGTGGTCCAGCAGCTCCTCGACCGTGCCCGACACCACCACCTGTCCGCCGTGCTCGCCGGCGCCGGGGCCGATGTCGACCACCCAGTCGGCGGTGCGGATGGTGTCCTCGTCGTGCTCGACCACGATCAGGGTGTTGCCGAGGTCACGCAGCCGGACCAAGGTCTCGATCAGCCGGTGGTTGTCACGCTGGTGCAGACCGATCGACGGCTCGTCGAGCACGTAGAGCACGCCGACGAGCCCGGCACCGATCTGGGTGGCGAGCCGGATCCGCTGCGCCTCCCCGCCCGACAGCGACCCCGACGGCCGGGCCAGGGTGAGATAGTGCAGGCCGACGTCAAGGAGGAACCGGAGCCGCTCGTTGATCTCCTTGAGCACCCGCTCGGCGATCTGCCGCTCGCGCTCGCTGAGCTCGAGCTCGCGCAGGAACATGGCCGCCTCGTCGATCGGCAGCTCGCAGACATCGGCGATGGTCTTGCCGCCGAGCGTCACCGCCAGCGACACCGGCTTGAGCCGGGAACCCTGACACGCCGGGCAGGGCACCTCGCGCATGAAGCCCTCGAAGCGCTCACGGCTGGTGTCGGTCTCGGCTTCGGAGTGCCGCCGCTCGATGTAGGGGATGACCCCCTCGAAGGTGGAGTAGTAGGACCGCTCCCGGCCGTAGCGGTTGCGGTAGCGCACGTGCACCTTGGTGCTGTGTCCCTCCAGCAGCGCCTTGCGCGCCCGGGCGGGCAGCCCCTGGAACGGCGTCGAGGTGGAGAACTTCAGCTCCTCGGCGAGCGCACCGATGAGCCGCTGGAAGTAGTCGGACACGTGCGCGGAGGCCCACGGTGACAGGGCTCCCTCGTCGAGCGACTTGGACGGGTCGGGCACGACGAGCTCGGGGTCGACCTCCATCCGGGTGCCGATGCCGTGGCACTCCGTGCAGGCGCCGTAGGGCGAGTTGAACGAGAACGACCGCGGCTCCAGCTCCTCGAAGGAGAGGTCGTCGTGGAGACAGGCCAGGTGCTCGGAGTAGACCCGCTCGCGGCCAGGATCGTCCTCGGGCAGGTCGACGAAGTCGAGCGTCACCAGGCCGCCGGACAGGCCGAGTGCGGTCTCGATCGAGTCGGTGAGCCGCCGTTTGGCCGACGCCTTGACCTGCAGCCGGTCGACGACGACCTCGATCGTGTGCTTCTGCTGCTTGTTCAGCGTGGGCGGAGCGGTCAGCTGGTGGGTCTCGCCGTCGACCCGGACCCGGGAGAAGCCCTGGGTCTGGAGCTGCCGGAAAAGGTCGGCGTACTCGCCCTTGCGGCCGCGGATCACCGGCGCCAGCACCTGGAACCGGCTGCCGGCCTCGAGCTCGAGCACCCGGTCGACGATCTGCTGCGGGGTCTGCCGCGCGATCGGCCGGCCACAGACGGGGCAGTGCGGGCGGCCGGCCCTGGCGAACAGCAACCGCAGGTAGTCGTAGACCTCGGTGATGGTGCCGACCGTCGACCGCGGGTTGCGCGAGGTCGACTTCTGGTCGATGGAGACCGCCGGCGAGAGCCCCTCGATGAAGTCGACGTCGGGCTTGTCCAGCTGGCCCAGGAACTGCCGGGCGTAGGCGGACAGGCTCTCCACGTAGCGCCGCTGTCCTTCGGCGAAGATGGTGTCGAACGCCAGGCTGGACTTGCCGGAACCGGACAGCCCGGTGAAGACGATCAACGAGTCGCGTGGCAGGTCGATCGAGACGTCTTTGAGATTGTGCTCGCGCGCACCACGCACGATCAGCTGGTCGGCCACCGCTCACCCTTCACGTCTCACTCAACCTTCGAACAGGCGTTCGCCATCCTACCGGGGCGCACAACCTGCCGGCATCCACCGGTGGCACAGCACTCGACGCCGCATGGCTACATTGCACAGGTGAGCACCGACAACCTGCTCGAGCTGGTCGACCTCTCGACCAGCCGACTGCTCCGCGACCTCGCCGACCTGACCGATGCCGAGGCGCGCGAGCCGTCCCTGCTGCCGGGGTGGAGCCGTGGCCACGTCTTGACCCACATCGCCCGCAACGCCGACGCACTGGTCAACCTGTTGAGGTGGGCGCGCACCGGCGAGCGGGCCGTGATGTACCCCTCGCGCGCCGTACGCGCAGCTGACATCGAGGCAGGCGCGCGGCGGTCCGTGGCCGAGCTGCGGGCCGACCTGGCGGTGAGCCACGAGCGGTTGCGCGAGTACGCCGAGCTGCTCGACGCGGATGCATGGACCCGCCGGGTCGAGTGGGGCGCCGACCGCCGCGGCGACACGGCCGAGTTCGTGCTCGTCCTGCGGGCGTCCGAGGTCGAGCTGCACCGCACCGACCTCGGGATGGGGTACCCGCCCGCGTTGTGGCCGGCCGAGATGCTCGTGGCCTTCCTGCCCTATGCTGCGAGCGACCTCGCCGAGCGGGCCGGTGAGGCGCTGACGCTGCAGGCCACCGACACCTGGGCCACCTTGGAGCTCGGAGACCGTGCCGGCGGTGCGGCCGCTCGCACGGTCGAGGGCCCGCAGGCCGCCCTGGCAGCCTGGGTCACGGGCCGGTCGGACGGCCACGACCTCGCCGTCGTACCCGACGGTGACCTTCCCGACATTGGAGGCTGGCGCTGATGAGCTA
>DASSKO010000096.1:0-9847 GCA_035690425.1 Nocardioidaceae bacterium | reverse complement strand
GGCGCCGCGACTGATCGACGGACACACCGGTGCGGTCGAGCACCGCGTGGTAGCGGGCTCGCTCCACGGTGAACAACTCGTCGACGCGGTCGGTGAGGTCTGCGCGCGCCTGCTCCACCAGCCGGCGCACCGCCTGGTCGCCGAAGACGGCCTCGAGCAGCTTCTGACTGAGTACGGCGCTGCCGCCGGCGATTCCCGCCTCGGCACCGGTCAGGCCCGCCGTGTACACGAACACCACCATCATCAGGGCGACGCTGAGACCGTTGACGCCATAGGCCATGTAGCGGGCCTTGGACCGCTTGTGCGCCCCTTCGGCACGCACCAGATCCAGCACGCCGCGCTGCCAGTCCCGGATGGTGCGTTCGGTGCGGGCGCGGAAGTCCCGGGACGCGCGGCTCAGGTCCGTGTCGGCGCCCTCGAGCACGCCGCGGCCGGCCTCGGTGGAACGCCAGGCTGCCACGGCTCTCTCAGCAGCGGCGTCAGCGTGCTCGCTCAGCAGGGTCTCGAGCCCCGACTCGACCGCGACGGTCACCTGCTGAGCGGACTGCGGCCGGCCCTTGAAGGCCGCGACGACACGGTCGCGCAGCCGCCCGACGCGCTGTTCCAGAGACTTCAGCAGCTCCCCGGTGCCGACGAACTCCTGCCAGCGTGCGAGCACCTCCCCCCGCAGCAAGGTGCCGTCCTGGCTCGCCTGGTCAACCGCGGTCACCGCCTCGTCGTACGCGGAGTCGGCGTCAGCGCGCAGCATCACGGTGACGCGTCCCTGGCTCTTCGCCTCGTCCGCCACCGCGCGGGTGCGGTGGCCGAGCGACCTGATCGCACCGTCCAACGTCTGCCGGACGACCGTCTGCCGGGCCGACGCGTCGCTGGCCAGCGAGTCGAGCCAGCGCCGGACCGGCTCGACCGCTGCGGCGGGAAGCAGGCCGTCCGCGCCGACCGTCGACTCGGGCACGGTGAACAGCGGTGAGTCACCGAGGCCGCGGTCCGACAGCATCTGGGCCAGGTGCGCGGTGACTTCTTCGATCGACTGCGGCGCGGTGCGGTCGAGCACGACGGCGACCGCGGTGCTTCGCTCGGCCGCGGTCCTGAGCAGGTCCCAGGGCACCTGGTCGGCGTAGCGCGCAGCGGAGGTGACGAAGAGCCAGAGGTCGGCGGCCGCGAGCAGCTGGGCCGCCAGCGTCCGGTTGGCGCGCTCGACCGAGTCGATGTCCGGCGCGTCGAGGATGGCCAGGCCGGCGGCGAGCCGATCAGTCGCGACCATCTGCAGCGACCCGGGATCCGCGGGAGCGCCGGTCGAGCGGGCCAGCTCCGGCAGGATGCGGGACTGGTCGAACCAGTCGGCGTCGGCGGGGTGGTGCACCAGCACCGGCGAGCGGGTCGTCGGGCGGAGCACACCGGGCTCGGAGACCCGCTGCCCCACCAGCGAGTTGGTCAGCGTCGACTTGCCCGCGCCGGTCGACCCGCCGACGACAGCCAGCAGCGGCGCATCGATCTGCCGCAGCCGCGGCAGCACGTAGTCATCGAGCTGATCGACCATCTCGCGTCGGGTTGCGCGTGCCCGGTCCGCGGCCGTCCCCTCCAACGGCAGCTCGGTGGCGTCGAGTGCCGCACGCAGCTGCACGAGCAGGCCGACGAGATCCGCAGCGCCGTAGTCAGCCCCGTGGTCGGTCGTCACGTCCGACCCCCTTCCACGGTCGCCCGATTGCGGCTGCGTCGCAGCTGCCTGGCCCAGCAACGGTATCTGCTCACGGCTGCGGGGGCGGGCCCGACGCTGGCACCACTGGCCGGGGAAGCGGCGGAGGGAGTACGACGTAGGGGCGCCAGATCGCCGCGCGGTAACGAATCTCGGCCATCCGATGCCCGGCATCCTGGGGCACGACACCGCGCATGACCCGGTCGTGGAGAAAACCCATCTCGGTGATCGCACGCTGGTACTCACGCAGTGCCCGTGCCCCGTCCGCACCACACACTCGCCGGGCGAACGCCCGCGCGGTCGAGCGGTGCGACAACGAGGCCGTCCAGGCGATCTCGTCGGGGTGCAGCCACCCCATTCGCGCACAGTCGGTCAGGGCGTAGACCAGGGCTCTGCCCTCCCTTCGGCGTACCCACACCCCCAGGGCGATGACCAGCGCCAGCGCCGGCACCATCCCGACCACGTAGGTCACCACGAAGGCGCCGAAGCCGCCCAGCAGCGCACTGCCGTTCCACGCGGCGTGCAGCCCGACGGCCGCGGCGTAGCCCAGCAGCGGCGCCAGGACCCGGCCGAGCAGGGACTGGGTCGTCACGGCGAAGCCGAGGCCGATGCCGAAGGCCGCGGTAAACAGCGGGTGCGCGAACGGGCCGATGACGCCACGCAGGACGAACAGCCCCGTGGTGGGCCCGACGCCGCCCGGCGCGGCTCCGTCGCCGGTGTAGGTCTGCATGTAGTAGAGGATGTTCTCGGTGAAGGCGAAGCCGATGCCGACCATGCCGGCGTAGACGATGCCGTCGAGCAGCCCGTGCAGCTCGCGCCGCCGCAGCAGCACGACCGCGACCAGGAAGAGCCCCTTGCCGAGCTCCTCGGCGATCGGTGCCCACACCACACCGCTGATGTCACTGCTGACACCGGTGAGCTCGGCACCGAGGAAGGTGAACAGCCCACCGAGCGTGGTCGCGACCACCGCGCCCCACGCCAGGCCGGCGACCAGGTAACGCCGCGGCTCGGGCTCGTAACGGTCGAGCCACAGGTAGAAGCCGATCAGCAACGGCACCGGCAGCGCCGCGAGGAGCACGCCGAGCCCGGCCGCACCCGGCTCGCCCACCAGCAGGATCAGCGCCGCCATCGCGACAGCGCCCACACCGAGTATGACCGAGCTGACGATCAGCAGCCACGAGCGGCGCCGCCGTGGCACCGGCGGGGCCGGCAACGGCGCCAGGGAGGACATGACCGTAAGCCTATGGTCCACGAGCGTGCATCTACTCTGGTGAGGAGCCATCAGGAGGAAGCACTGTGTCCGAGGACAGCACGAGCACCGAGAACACGCGCAGCCACGACCAGGGAGTGCCCGAGGCACTGACGCAGTTCATGCGCCAAGGATGGGCCGACCCGCCGGTCGACTCCACCGAGGAGCCGGTCGCCGGGTGGGCGGCCAAGCGCCGCAGCCGACTGGCGGAGCGGTTCGCCGACGACGTCGTCGTGGTGCCGGCCGGGCCGCTGAAGGTGCGCGCCAACGACACGGACTACCCGTTCCGCCCCGATACCGCGCACGTCTGGCTGACTGGCAACCAGGACTCCGACGCGGTTTTCGTGCTGGACCACGGCCAGCCCACCTTGTTCTTCCGCCCGCGGGCGTCACGGCAGAGTGACGAGTTCTTTCGCGACGCGCGGTACGGCGAGTTCTGGACCGGCCGGCGCCCGTCGCTGGCCGAGACCGAGGAGCGGCTAGGGCTGCCCTGCCGCCACCTCGACGACCTTGCTGACCTGCTGGAGAAGATGCCCGACGCCCGGGTGCTCCGCGATGTCGACCCCAGTGTCGACTCCAGTGTCGACCGCCAGGTCGAGCGTGCGGACGACCGGGACGCCGAGCTGGCGAGCGCACTGAGCGAGATGCGCCTGGTCAAGGACCCGTGGGAAGTCGAGCAGATGCAGCTGGCGGTCGACATCACCTCCCGCGGCTTCGACGACTGCCTGCGCGAGTGGGACCAGGTGCTGGCACACGGAGAGCGCTGGATCGACGGCACGTTCTTCCGCCGCGCCCGGGTCGAGGGCAACGACGTCGGCTACCACTCCATCGTCGGGTCCGGATCCCACGCCACGGTGCTGCACTGGAACGACAACGACGGGCCGGTGCGTTCCGGCGACCTGCTGCTGCTCGACATGGGCGTCGAGGCACGCTCGCTCTACACCGCCGACATCACCCGGACGCTCCCGGCGAGCGGCACCTTCACACCGCTGCAGCGCGACCTCTACACGCTCGTCCTCAACGCCCAGTCCGCAGGCATGGAGGCGGTCAAGCCGGGGGCGGCCTTCAAGGACTTCCACCAGGCCGCGATGACGGTGCTGGCCCACGGGCTCTCCGACCTCGGCCTGCTGCCGGTCTCCGCGGAGGAGGCGCTCGACGAGGAGAGCACGGTCTATCGCCGTTGGACCATCCACGGCACCGGCCACATGCTCGGTTTGGACGTGCACGACTGCGCGCAGGCACCGACCGAGAAGTACCGCAAGGGCACGCTCGCCCCCGGCTACGTGCTGACGGTCGAGCCCGGGCTGTACTTCCAGACCGACGACGAGCTGGTGCCCGAGGAGCTGCGTGGCATCGGCATCCGGATCGAGGACGACCTGCTGGTCACCGAGGACGGCCACGTCAACCTCTCCGCCGCGATGCCGCGTACGCCGGACGACGTGGAAGCCTGGATGGCCCGTCTGCGCGGCTGAGCTGTGCCGCTAGGCTGTGCGCGCCCAGCGCCCGTAGCTCAGCTGGATAGAGCACCGGACTTCTAATCCGATGGTCGCGAGTTCGAATCTCGCCGGGCGCGCCAGCCTTTGACCCGCCCCAGCGGCCCTTCGCAGCTCGAACTCGGCCGATCTGCGCTCCGTACAGTGACGGGGCGAGGAGTGCTCGCGCTCGGGCGGTCTAGGGTGTAGCGCGTGAACGACAGACTTGTGTGGATCGACTGCGAGATGACCGGCCTAGACCTGCAGGCGGACGCGCTGATCGAGGTGGCGGCTCTGGTCACCGACTCCGAGCTCAACGTGCTCGGCGACGGTATCGACGTGGTGGTCAAGCCGCCGGCCGCCGCACTGGAGCAGATGGGCGACGTGGTCCGCACCATGCACACCGAGTCGGGGTTGCTCGACGTACTCGACTCCGGCGTCACGCTCGCCGACGCGGAGGCGCAGGTCATGGCGTTCATCAGGCAGCACGTGCCCGACAACGTGCGGCCACCGCTGGCCGGCAACTCCGTCGGCACCGACCGCGCGTTCCTCGCGCGCGACATGCACGACATCGACAACCTGCTGCACTACCGGATCGTCGACGTCTCCTCGATCAAGGAGCTGGTACGCCGGTGGTACCCACGGGTCTACTACGCGGCGCCGAAGAAGAGCGGCAACCACCGGGCGCTGGCCGACATCCGGGAGAGCATCGAGGAGCTGCGCTACTACCGCGCGGCGGTGTTCACACCGCTGCCCGGCCCCGACAGCAACACCGCGAAGGCGCTCGCAGCGGAGCAGGAGGGCGCGCTCACCGGTCGCTCCTGAGGGTGGATTTCACCCCGTCCGGAAGGTGTCGCTACACTTCTCGGGCTGCGCCTCAGTGGCGCGCATGGTGGGTGTAGCTCAGCTGGTAGAGCGCTGCGTTGTGGTCGCAGATGTCGCGGGTTCGAGTCCCGTCACTCACCCCCACCGAAGGGCCCTGTCTCCACCGAGCAGGGCCCCTCGACGTACCCGGGGCAGCGCAGGCCCCAGGGCACGAGCTCCACACCGCGGTCTCCTATCCGACAACGCCACCCGTGGCCGACTTTAGTTCTACTGTGGTCTTGAGCGGTCACTCTTCAGTGTGGGGGCACCATGACTGCCGAGACCATTCTTCTGTTAGCCGCCGTCTTCTTCACGATGGTTGCCGTCCTGGGAGGCGGCTTCACCGCGAAGGAGATCTCGGTCCCTACCGTGCCGGGGCCAGGCCGGATCGCCTCCGGGGGCTTGGCGGTTCTTCTCTTCGCCGGAGCCGCTTGGCTGATCGTGACCGCTGAGCAGCAACCTCTCGCCACCTCCGGTCAGCAGCCGCCGACTACGGCGAGTGGCGAGACGTCGGAGAGCTCGCCCTCTGCGACTCCGCCGGCGCCGTCGGTTACTGCCACCGTCACGGTCTCGGCCAGCTCCGCTCCCCCGACAACGGACGCACCAGAGCCCACGGAACCGCCTTCACCGAGCTCGACCACCGAAGCCTCCGACCAAGAGACCTTGCTGAGCCTGTTGCCCACCTCGGTGAGAGACTTCTGCGCTCGCAGCGAGTTCGGCCTGTCGGAGCTGGGCACACGGGCCAGCCTCGAGTGCCGCTTGCCGTCGGGCGTGCTCGTCGACTTCCACTGGTTCGCCTCGAGTGAACGGCTGGAAGACGTCTTCGCAGAAGATGCCGAGAACGCCGACCTCACAGCCGGCGGCGACTGCACCGCAGAGCAGTGGTCGTATCGAGGGACGTGGAGTGTCGGTGCGGGCAATCCCGCAGTCGGGAAGCTGCTGTGCTTTACGAGCGGAGAGGAAGCTCGGGTCGTGTGGACCTACGACGACATGAGCCTCTTCGCCCACGCCGTGCGTGCGGACGGCGACATCGGACGGCTGCACCGTTGGTGGTCCGACGTCGCCGCCGCCACACACACGCTGTGAGACATGTGGTCAGCCTTCGACGACCTCGGTCGGCGCGCCGTGCACGGCCGGAATCTGGCCGAAGCGGCCGTGCTGGAAGTCGGTGAAGGCCTGCATCACCTCGGCCTTGGTGTTCATCACGAACGGCCCTGCCCAGGCAACGGGCTCGCGGATCGGTCGACCGCCGAGCACCAGCACCTCCAGCGACGGGCTGCGGGTCTCCTGCTGGCGAGCCGCCTCCACGGTGATCAGGTCACCGGCTCCGAGCACCGCCAGCTGGCCGGTCCGCAGGGGGCGCTGGTCAATGCCCACGGTGCCGTTCCCGGCGAGGACGTAGACCAGCGCGTTGAAGTCCTCCCGCCAGGGCAGATCCAACCTCGAGGTCGGAGCCAACGTGGCATGCACCATCGTCATCGGCGTGTACGTCGACCCGGGGCCGGCGTGGCCCGCGACGTCACCGGCGATGACTCGCACCAGCGCGCCGGCGTCTGAAGAGGCGACGAGCTTGACGTCGCCGCCGCGCAGGTCCTGGTAGCGCGGCCCGACCAGCTTTTGCGCGCGCGGGAGGTTGACCCACAGCTGAACGCCGTGGAACAACCCACCGGAGGCGACGAGCCACTCTGGCGGCTTCTCGATGTGCAGGATCCCGCCGCCGGCGGTCATCCACTGGGTGTCGCCGTTGGTGATCGTGCCACCGCCGCCGTTGCTGTCAGCGTGGTCGAAGACGCCGTCGAGCATGTAGGTCACCGTCTCGAACCCACGGTGAGGGTGCCATGAGGTGCCTTTGGGCTCACCGGGCGCGTACTCGACCTCGCCCATCTGGTCCATATGGATGAAGGGGTCCAGCAGTGACATGTCGACACCGGCGAAGGCACGACGAACGGGGAAGCCCTCGCCCTCGAAGCCTTGAGGAGCGCTGGTTATCTGCGCGGCGCGTCGGTGCACGGCGGTAAGCGGCGCCTCGGGAATGCGGGGCAGAACGGTCAGGTCGTCGACAGCGATCGCCGGCATGGCACTCAACCTCCTCAGACTGGTGCGGGCGAAACGCTCGTTGAGCAGTCAATATTCCTCGACGTAGGCGGCCGACAGAGCCGGCGGTCTTGTCTGCTCGCCCCCCTAGGGCAAGAAGACGCGCAATCAGCGTCCAACGAGGTCGATGTGTCAGTCAGGACGCTTGTCGATCGTCGGGCTGCCCGCTTCCGCAACCGCGCACCGAGAGTTGGTTACGGTTTCGCCATGAGGTCGGAAGAGTATGACGCCGTCATCGTCGGCGGAGGCCACAACGGCCTGGTCGCCGCCGCGTACCTGGCACGAGCCGGCCTGGCCACACTGCTGCTCGAACAACAGCCGCACACCGGCGGAGCCGCGGTGAGCGCCCAGGCGTTTCCCGGCGTCGACGCCCGGCTGTCCCGCTACTCCTACCTGGTCAGCCTGTTACCGGACCAGGTGGTGACCGACCTCCGCCTCCGTCTCGACCTGCGCTCGCGCACTACGGCGTCGTACACGCCCGTGACGCGCAGTGGCCGGAACCAAGGGCTGCTCGTCGAGAGCATCGAGGGCACCGCCACTCGAGACTCGTTCCGGGCGCTCACCGGCTCCGACCGCGAGTACGACGCGTGGCGGTCGTTCTACGCCGACGTAACGGCTCTCGCCAGGGTCGTCTCCCCCACGCTGACTCAGCCCCTGCCGACGGCGTCCGACCTGTCCCAGCGGTGCGGGGCGATCTGGGACGAGATCGCCGAGCGTCCGCTGGGCGAGAGCATCGAGGCTCGGTTCGCCGACGACGACGTACGCGGCATCGTGCTGACCGACGCCCTGATCGGCACCTTCGCCACGGCACGCGATGAGTCGCTGCTGCAGAACCGGTGTTTTCTGTACCACCTGATCGGCAACGGCACGGGCGAGTGGCGCGTTCCCGTTGGCGGGATGGGAGCCGTGACCGACGCACTCGCCGACGCCGCAGCCGGCTTCGGCGCGCGGTTGTTCACCGGCGCCCGCGTGACGTCGATCGAGACCGACGGACGGACCGCCGAGGTGGCCTATCGACGTGGCGAGGAGGAGCAGACTGTCAGGTGCCGCTGGGTGCTGTCCGGCGCGGCACCGGCGGTGCTCGACGAGCTGCTCGGGGTGGAGGACGTCAACCATCCGGAAGGAGCTCAGCTGAAGATCAACCTCCTCGTCGACCATCTGCCTGGGCTGCGCAGTGGGGCCGATCCGCAGGTGGTCTTTGCGGGCACGTTCCACGTCGGTGAGGGCTATCAGGCCTTGCAGACCGCGTACGACGAGGCGGCCGCGGGCGCGCTGCCGCACCATCCACCCGGCGAGCTGTACTGCCACTCGCTGACGGACCCCTCCATCCTCGGCCCCGAGCTGGCGGCCGGCGGAGCCCACACGTTGACCTACTTCGGTCTGCACATGCCCGCCCGGCTGTTCACCGACGACAACGATTCGGTGAGAGCTGAGGCGGTGGCGCGGGCTCTGCGCGTGATCGACGAGCATCTGGAGGAGCCCTTGGAGTCGTGCCTGCTGCGCGACCCGCAGGGGTTGCCGTGTCTGGAGGCGAAGTCACCACTGGACATCGAGGCTGCGATCGGTATGCCCGGCGGGCACATCTTTCACGGTGACCTTGCCTGGCCATGGCTGGCAGACCGCGCGGAGGTGGACTCCGCAGCCGCCGCCTGGGGTGTGGCGACGACGTATCCCAATGTGCTGCTGTGCGGAAGCGGTGCGCGTCGCGGCGGTGCGGTGAGTGGGCTCGGCGGCCACAACGCGGCGATGGCCGTGCTGGCGAGCGAGGGGCGCTGACAGTGCTCGATTTCGCCCAGCCTGCTCGGCGCTGCTATATTGCACTCGCTCAACGCGCGCCATTAGCTCAATAGGCAGAGCAACTGACTCTTAATCAGTGGGTTCGGGGTTCGAGTCCCTGATGGCGCACCAGTCGATGCCTCGGCCTTCGGGCCGAGGCATTTTGCTGTGGCGGGAGCGTGGGTTCGTGGGCTTGCCGCATGGCCTTGGCTTCGCCGCCGGGACCGTGCGCTTGATCACAGATCGCCGCTCCGTGAGCGTGGCAGGGCAGCACTTCAGGCAGATGTGTCCGTTTGGACATGGCATTTTGCTGCGGCAAGGTAAAAAACCGGGTAAAAAGTAACGCATCGCTACACAACGAACGCGCTGCGTTAGGAGGTCGGGGCCATGAGCCACCACTGTGCACGCCATGCCGTGCACATCGCCGTCTTCTCAGCGACCCCCTTCCGCTAACGCCCGCACGAGTTGTGCAGGTTTGACCGGTGACTCTGTCTATTAGTCCCACATCCGTGGAATATTGCAAGTCACTGACAACACTACCGCCGCCGCTACGCCACTGTCAGGAGTTTCACAATGCTCGCTTACGCCACCCCCGCCTTCGTCCCTACCACCACCAGCAGCACCGAGACCGAAGCATGGGGCCGCAGCGCGAGCCCTTCCCGCACCTCCTCGTGGGGCCGCACCTCCTCGTGGGGCCGC
>DASSKO010000095.1:0-13279 GCA_035690425.1 Nocardioidaceae bacterium | reverse complement strand
GAACCTCCAAGGCACGAGGAATGCTGTTCTACCGCCTGCTCCAACAAGCCGTCGACACCGACCCACATCCACTCAAGGAACTGATCGGCGGCCGCTGAGCCTCAACTGCACTCAAGCAGAGATGCAGGACACATGTTCGATCTCGAGGGTGAGGCCGCCCCGACCACCGAGCAGCTGGGTCGGCTGGTCGGGTTGCTGGCACGCCTCGACGACGACGTCGACGATGCCGAACGAGTCGAGCAGATCCGGGCGTGGCAGGAGCTGCAGGCGGCCGCCGCGGCGGCGCAGGCGCAGGTAACCGCGGCGTTCGCGGTCTCTCAGCGGGCGGCCCAGGAGGCTGCGGGGGTGCCGGCCAAGGACGTGGGCAAGGGCATCGCGAGCCAGGTGGGATTGGCCAAGCGGGAGTCCCCGTTCCACGCCGCCCGCTATGTGGGGTGGGCGACGATCCTCACCACCGAGCTGCCGCAAACCTTCGCCGCGCTGCAGCGGGGCGAGGTCACCCAGTGGCGGGCGATGATCGTGGCCCGCGAGACCGGCTGGCTCTCCGCGGAGCACCGCGGCATCGTCGATGCCGAGCTGGCCGGCCGGCTGGAGCGGCTGGGGGACCGGCGCACCGAAGCCGAGGCGAAGAAGGTCGCCTACCGGCTGGACCCGCACGGCGCGGTGGCCCGTGCCCGGGGCGCCGCCGCGGATCGGCGGGTCACCGTGCGCCCGGCTCCGGACACGATGACCTGGCTGACCGGCTCCTTGCCGGTGTCCCAGGGTGTCGCGGCGTATGCGAGCCTGAAGGCGCACGCCGACTCCCTCATCGCCGGCGGCGATCGCCGCAACCGGGGTCAGATCATGGCCGACACCATGGTCGAGCGCCTCACCGGCCAGGCCAGCGCCGATGCGGTGCCGGCCACGGTCGACCTGGTGATGACCGACCGGACGCTGTTCAACCGCCGCACCACCCATCACCGGACGACTGGCCCCGCTGGGGAGCCGGCCGACGAGCCGGCGCACCTGGACGGCTACGGCCCGATCCCGGCCGACCTGGCCCGCCGACTGCTCACCGACACCCCTGCAGACACCGCGGTGTGGCTGCGTCGGCTTTACACCGACCCCGACACCGGTGCCCTGGTGGCGATGGACTCTCGGTGCCGCCGCTTCGACCACGGCCTGCGTCAGTTTCTGGTGATCCGCGACCAGACGTGCCGCACGCAGTGGTGCGACGCCCCGGTCCGACACGCCGACCACCCCATCCCCGCCGCCGAGGGCGGGCCGACCAGCGCTTCCAACGGCCAAGGGCTGTGCGAGGCGTGCAACTACGCCAAGCAGGCCCAGGCCTGGCACGCCAGGCCTGGACCTGGCGGTGCCGGCCAGCAGGTCGTGACCACCACCCCCACCGGACACACCTACACCAGCCGACCTCCAGACCCACCCGGCCGTGTGGTCACCACCAGACCGGCTGCCCGAGCCCCCACAGCCCCGGTCGATGACACCCACTCCCCGATGGAAGACGCCCTACGACGCCTGGTCGACAAGTAACGATCGCGGCCCGCGCCCGTTTCGCCGCGTGCCCCAAGGGAGACCACCACGAGAAGACGGACTTGGGAGGTTGCCATGACAACCGTGCGTCAGTTGTCCGGACTTGGGCTCTGCGTCAGTCTGGCGTTCGGTCTTGTCGCCTGTGGTGCGGATGAACGCTCCGGGACCGAGACAGGCGGCACCGCCGAGACCGCCCCAGCCGAGACCCAGAGCGACTCCGACGCTCCGAACCAAGCCACGCAGACCGTAGGCGCGGCAGACGCCGGTCAGATCGAGGTGGTCGAGACCTCGTACGACATCTTCCTCGCGGACGAGGCCGGTGACGAGGAGCCGCTGACGATCTCGGTGCCGAGCACCGGCAGCTATACCTTCCGCGTCACGAACGACTCCGAGATCGTGCACGCGTTGGAGATCGAGGGTCACGGAGTGGAGGCCGAGACCGGTGACATCGAGCCGGGAGGGACCGCGACGTTCGAGGTGATCCTCGAGCAGGCGGGGGAGTACGACCTCTACTGCCCCATCGGCAATCACAAGTCGATGGGCATGGACGGCTCCTTGATCGTGGAGGGATGAGGCGGCGCCGATCGCTCGCCGTGCTGTCCGCGCAGGACCCCCCCCTGCGACAGGAGACGTCGTTGCCCCAGGCGCCGAAGAGTGACTGCGCCCGCCGGACTTGGGTCAGACGACGAGGTCAAGGATGCCTCGGGCGAGGTCGCGGGCGAGCTCCCTGCGGGAGGCGTCGGTGTTGGGTGCATCCAGCGGGTGTCTGCTCGTTCCTCCTCCGCCTGCTGCGGTGGTCTCGATCTCGATCGTCAACTGGGGGCCTCCACCCCAGTCGTCGTGGCTTAACCTGGCCTGCACTGTTCCGGCCCAGAGGGCGAGCGTGACCCGCCCGTTGTCGATCAGCTCGTCGACGGCATTGGCTGCTCGCTGCTGCACCCAGTCTGGAGCACGCAGACGGAACGACTGCTCCGCAGAGACCTCCTGCGCCTCGAACCCAGGGTGTGTGACCAGGCGGTGGATCAGGTCGGTCGATCCGCCGATGTAGGTGTAATGCAGGTCGAGCTCGGTGGCGACGCACCAGGAGCGGTCTTCAGGCCACCACAGGTTCGGCGACTGGTTCTCGATATTGACGAACACCAGCGCGTCGCCCGGGGCGCCGGAGTAGAGCAGATACGTGCGGCCGGGATGTTTGACGCGGGGACCTGCGAGAACCTCGTCGGGAACCGGCTTGTCCACACTCGCCGGACCGTACATCGGCCGCGGCTGACCGTCTGGCCACTCGATCAGCTCCCAGTCGTCCCAGCCGTAGCCATCCCAGATGGCGAACCACCATCGAGCAGCAGTGGTGGTCCACCCGCGCAGCACATCGACCAGTGCCCGAAGATCCGCCTCCTCGAGATTGCCCTCTTCCGGGGGCACGCCGTCCCACGGCGGCGGTTCGCTCGGACGGTCCTGGGGCAGAGCCACATCGTGCCACTGCGAGTTGGAGCGCAGTCCGACACCGCTCCACGCGGCGACGTCGCGCCACCGCACAAGTGTGTGACCGTTGGCAGTCGCACGGCTCACCGGATGCAGCAAGCGCGCGTAGGCCTCGAATCCGCGCGGCACCACCGACGCGACCCGGGCCGAGTTGGACGGTGCCAGCAGCGGCGCTATCCAGGCCGCAGGTTCAACCGAGGAACTCCACTCCATTGGCACATTGTGTCGTCCGACGCGACTCGCCGAGAAGCAGCAGTCAGCGGGACGCGGAGCAGCGACCCGTTGGGCGCTCCTGGTGTGGCCGGTCCATGCCCGGCGCCGGACTCACCACCATGTGCGCTGTAGCAGGACACAGCCGAGACTGCCAGGCTGGAGCGAGAGGTCGCAGCATGCTGCGACGCGTGTCCGGTCAGTATGATCGGAGCATATGGCTGGCTGCGGTCGTCGGCTACGGCTCGCCTGGGCTACTTTGCGCACCGTGGAACTCGTCGTCGGTGCCGTTCCGTAGCGGCGGGTACGAGCCGTAGTCTGTCGCGCACATCGGTGTCCCGGAGGTGGTCATGTCTTTCCCGTCCGACCTGCAGATCGCGCAGCAGGCGAACCTCAAACCGCTGGCCGAGGTCGCCGCCGAGATGGGCATCGGCGAGCACCTGCTGGAGCCCTACGGCGACGACGTCGCCAAGATCCGGCTGGAGGCTCTCGACGAGCTGAGCGACCGGCCGCGGGCCAAGTACGTCGTGGTCTCCGCGATCACCCCGACGCCGCTCGGGGAAGGGAAGACGACCACCACCGTGGGGCTGGGCCAGGCCTTCCGGCACATCAACAAGACGGCGACGGTCGCGATCCGCCAGCCTTCGATGGGGCCGACGTTCGGCATCAAGGGCGGGGCGGCCGGTGGTGGCTATAGCCAGGTCGTGCCGATGGAGCTGCTGAACCTTCACCTGACCGGCGACTTCCACGCCGTCACCGCGGCGCACAACATGCTCTCGGCTGCGCTCGACAACCACCTCTACCAGGGCAACGAGCTGGGGCTCGACCTTGACGCCATCACCTGGCGCCGGGTGCTCGACGTCAACGACCGCGCCCTGCGAAACATCGTGATCGGCCTCGGTGGCCGCGGCGACGGTGTGACCCGGCAGAGCGGCTTCGACATCACCGCGGCCTCGGAGGTGATGGCGCTGCTGGCGTTGAGCTCGTCGCTGCCCGACCTGCAGCAGCGGCTAGCCCGGGTGGTCGTCGGATACACCCGCGACGGCAAGCCGGTCACCGCGGAGGATCTGCACATGTCCGGTGCGATGAGCGTGATCCTGCGGGAGGCGATCAAGCCCAATTTGTTGCAGACATTGGAAAACACGCCGGTGCTCGTGCACACCGGGCCGTTCGGCAACATCGCGACGGGCAACTCGTCGGTGATCGCCGACCGGATCGGCATCCACGGTGGTGACTTCCTGATCACCGAGGCGGGTTTCGGGGCAGACATGGGCGCCGAGCGGTTCTTCAACATCAAGTGCCGCGCGTCCGGCCTGCGCCCGGACGCCGCTGTCGTGGTCGCCACCGTGCGCGCCCTGAAGACGCACTCCGGCTGGCACAAGGTGGTGGCCGGCCGGCCGCTGCCAGAGGCCATGCTCGCCGAGAACCCCGACGAGGTGCTGGCGGGAGCGGCCAACCTGCGCAAGCAGATCGAGAACATCCGGGTGCACGGTGTGTCCCCGGTCGTGGCCATCAACGCCTTTCCCACGGACCACCCGTCGGAGTGGGCGGCCATCGAGCAGGTCGCCGCCGAGATGGGCGCCCGCTCGGCGGTGTGCACGCACTTCTCCGACGGCGGTCAGGGTGCCGTCGCACTCGCGGAGGCGGTCGCCGAGGCGTGCGAGGAGCCGACCGACTTCGGCTTCCTCTACCCGGACGCGATGACCTTGCGCGACAAGATCGAGACCGTCGCCCACACCGTGTACGGCGCAGCCGGGGTGTCGTTCTCCACCCAGGCCGCCCGCCAGCTCGAGTCCTACGAGCGCAACGGGTTCGGGCGGCTGCCGGTGTGCATCGCCAAGACGCACCTGTCGATCTCCTCCGATCCGACCCTGACCGGTGCGCCGACCGGCTGGACCCTGCCGGTGCGCGAGGTCCGTGCCTCCGTCGGCGCCGGCTTCGTCTACCCGATCTGCGGTGACATGCGCACGATGCCGGGCCTCGGGTCGAGCCCGGCGGCGTTCGGCATGACCCTCGACGACGACGGCAACGTGGTCGGCCTGTCGTAGTGCGCGCCGACGGACGGCTCCTGGCGGACCGCCTGCTGGAGGAGCTGGGAGACCGGATCGCCGCGTCGAGCGACGTACCCGGCACCCTGGCCACGCTGGTCGTCGACGACGATGCGCGCAGCCATCGGCAGGCCGCGCTGAAGCACCGTGCGTGTGAGCGGGTGGGCCTGCGGTGGCGGGAGGTCGCGCTGCCGTCGGCCGCCTCGACCGCGCGGGTGTGCGCAGCGGTGCGCGAGGTCGCGGCCGTGGCCGACGGTGTCTTCGTGCATCTGCCGATGCCCTCGCACGTCGACGTCGAGCAGGTGGTCGCAGCGCTGCCGCCGGGCAAGGACATCGACGGGCTGGTCCCGGCGAGCCCCTTCGTGGCGGCCTCGGCGACGGGCACGCTCGACGTGCTGCGGGCCTACGAGGTGCGGCTGACCGCGGGGCTGGCGCAGAGTCGGGTCGTGGTGCTGGGGGACCGCTCGCCGCTGGTGCGCGGTCTCGAACGGCTGCTCGGCGCCGAGGTCGCCGCCGTGACCACGGTGGGCCCCGAGCAGGATGGTGCCGCCGCGGCGAGCCGGGCTGCGGACGTCGTGGTGGCCGCCGGCTACCGGCCCGGCTTTCTCACCGGCGACTGGGTGCGCGACGGGGCCGCCGTGGTGGACGCGGCCTCCGGAGACGTCGACGCGGATTCGGTGGCGCCGCGAGCCGGGCTGTTGTGCGCCAGTCCCGGAGGCATCGGGCCGCTGACCGTCGCGCGACTGCTCACCGCGACGCATGCGGCGGCGACCGGCCGCGTGGGTACGTTGGAGGGATGACACCCGCACAGTTCGGCAAGGAATCGAGCAACAGCGGCGAGTTCGTCCGGCAGGGCAACCGCTTCACCGACCGCATCATGGCCGATGGCAGCAGCCGATGGCCGGTCGAGGCGGGCCGCTACCGGCTGGTCTGGTGCCGCGCCTGCCCGTGGGCACATCGCTCCCGGATCGTGCTGGGCCTGCTCGGCCTCGACGAGGTCATCTCGGTCGGCACCGTCGATCCCATCCGGGACGACAAGGGCTGGCGGTTCACCCTCGACCCGGACGGTCGTGACCCCGTGCTCGACATCGGCTACCTCGCCGACGCCTACCTGCACACCGATCCCGGCTACGTCGGCCGGGTGACGGTCCCGGCGTTGATCGACGTACCCTCCGGGCTGGTCGTGACCAATGACTATCCGCAGCTCAGCCTCGACCTGTCGACACAGTGGCGCGAGCACCACAAGCCCGACGCCCCCGACCTCTATCCCGAGCGGCTGCGCGCAGAGATCGACGAGGTCAACGCGCTCGTCTTCCGCGACGTGAACAACGGCGTCTACCGGTGCGGTTTCGCTGCCAGCCAGCAGGCGTACGACGAAGCCTTCGACGCGTTGTTCAACCGGCTCGACTGGCTCGAACAGCGTCTGGACGGCCGGGAGTTCCTGGTGGGGGAGCAACTGACCGAGGCCGATGTCCGGCTGTTCACGACGTTGGTGCGCTTCGACGCGGTCTACCACGGGCACTTCAAGTGCAACCGGAACAAGCTGACCGAGATGCCGGCACTGTGGGCCTACGCGCGACGCCTGTTCGCCCTGCCCGGCTTCGGCGACACCGTCGACTTCGACCACATCAAGCGGCACTACTACGTGACCCACGACGTGATCAACCCCACCGGCATCGTGCCCAAGGGTCCCGACCTCTCGGTCTGGCCCCCACTCCCGTGAGACGGCTCACGAGGGGGTTCTGACGCCGTCGCCGTGCCAGGACTCCCACAGCGCGGCGTAGGAGCCCCCGGCCCGCACCAGCTCGTCGTGGCTGCCGAGCTCGCTGATCACCCCGTCCTCGACGACCGCGACCCGGTCGGCGTCGTGCGCGGTGTGCAGCCGGTGCGCGATCGCGATCACCGTGCGACCTTCCAGCACCGCGGCGAGAGAACGCTCCAAGTGCCGGGCCGCACGGGGGTCGATCAGCGAGGTCGCCTCGTCCAGCACGAGCGTGTGCGGATCGGCCAGCACCAGCCGCGCCAGCGCGATCTGCTGCGCTTGCGGCGGGGTCAGTGCCAACCCGCCGGAGCCGACCCGGGTGTCGAGCCGGTCCCGCAGCGCCGATACCCACGGCCAGGCGTCGACCGCCTCAAGGGCGGACCGCAGCCGATCGTCGCCGGCCACCGCGGCACCGGCGTCGTCGATCGCCATGGCGAGGTTGTCCCGCAACGTGCCGGCGAAGACGTGGTGCTCCTGGGTCACCAGCGCCACATGCCCGCGCAGGTCGCCCAGCGGCAGCTCGGTGAGCCCGACCTGCCCGACCGTCACCGAGCCGGTCCGCGGTCCGTGGATGCCGGCCAGCAGCCGGCCCAGGGTCGACTTGCCCGCGCCGGACGGACCGACCATCGCGAGCCGTTCGCCGACCGAGAGGGTCAGGTCCACGCCGTGCAGCACATCGCGGCCCTCGACGTAGGCGAACCGCACGTCGCGTGCCTCGATCTGCTCACCGGCGGGCTCGCGGCCGGTGGGTGAGCGGTCGTCGGGCACCTGCGCGACGCCGAGCAGCCTGGCCAGCGACGCGGCGCCGACCTGCAGCTCGTCGAGCCACATCAGCAGCCGGTCGACCGGGTCGATCAGCTGCTGCACGTACAGGGTCGCGGCGGTGACCGCGGCCAACGAGGTGTATCCCTCGGTGTAGAGCCAGCCGCCGATCAGCAGGGTCGCCACGGTCGGCACCAGGTAGCCCAGCTCTGCGGCGGGGAACCACATCGACCGCAGGAACAGGGTGTACCGCTCGGCGAGGTAGGACTCGTGGACCGCGTCGTCGATACGGCGGGTGCGCTCGGCCTGCAGGCCCAGCGCCTCGACCGTGCGGGCTCCGTCGACCGTCTCGGCGAGCGTGGCGTTGATCTCGGCGTACGACGCGTTCTCCCGCAGGTAGCCGTCCTTGGCGCGGCGCAGGTACCACCTCGTGGTCAGCCACAGGACGGGTACGCCGAGGACCAGGGCGACACCGACCCAGCCTCCGACGAGCAGGCAGGCGACGATCGTGAACGCCGTGGTGACCAGCGCGATGATCGTCTCCGGCACCGCGAACCGCACCGACCAGCCCAGCATGTCGACGTCGCGCGAGGTGCGGGTCAGCAGGTCGCCGGTGCCCGCCGCCTCGACCGTGCCGACGGGCAGCGCCAGCGACTCTTTGACGAAGTCCTCGCGCAGTTCACCGAGCACGGTCTCACCGAGGGCGAACGAGGTGTAGCGGGCGTAGCGGGTCAGCACGGTCTGCGCCAGCAGGAACGACGCGATCGCGATGATCGTGCGGTCGACGACCTCGATCGTGGTGCCCTGGTCGACGGCCTCGACCAGGTTGCCGATCAGCCACGGCGCCGCCAGGCCGGCGACCGCTGCCAGGCAGTGCAGGGCCACGGTGACACCCAGTTCGCGTGGATGCCGCCGTGCCAGTGCGCGGGCGTAGCGCCGCACCTGTGCTGCGTCGGCTATCGGAAGGATCTGTCTCATGACTCTTCGCCTCGGGTCACGACCCGCCGATAGCGCGGGTCGGTCAACAGGTCTCGATGGGCGCCCTGCGCCACTACGTGCCCTTCGTGTACGAACACCACCTGGTCGACGCGGTCGAGCAGCAGCGGGCTGCCGGTGACCACGGCGGTGGTGCGTCCGGCGCGGTGGGCGGCGAGCCGCTCGGCGATCCGTGCCTCGGTGTGGGCGTCGACCGCGGAGGTCGGCTCCACCAGCACGAGTACTTCGGGGTCGGCCGCGAGGGTGCGTGCGAGCACCAGCCGTTGGCGCTGGCCGCCGGAAAGCGACCGTCCCCGCTCCTCCAGGTGCGCGTCGAGGCCTTCGGGGAGGGTTTCGAGCACGTCCTCGGCCGATGCCGTGTGCACCGCCCGGCACAGTGTGACGTCGTCCAGCGGCCGGCCCGCCGACAGCTGTGTGCGCAGCGGCCCGGAGAACAGCGCGGCGCCGGTGTCGCTGACCAGCACCCGCCGGCGGACCGTGGCCCGTGGCAGCTCGTCGAGCCGCACCCCGGCCAACTCCACGTCGCCGTCGCAGTAGCGGCCGAGGCGGTCGGCGATGGCAGCCGACGTGCCCGGGTCGTCGCTCACGATCGCGGTGAAACGACCAGCCTCGATCCGCAAGCCGGACTCCGGGTCGACCAGGGCACCTCGGCCGGGCTCGGCAGCAGCGCTCGCAGGCTCGACGACCTCGTTCTCCAGCCGCAGGATGTTGCACACCCGCCGGGCCGCGACCAGTGCGCGGATGTACTTGTTGGCAAGCTCGGTCGCGGTACGCAGCGGCACGAGCAGGAACGCGGCGAAACCGTAGAACGCGACGAGCTCACCGGGGCTGATCTGCCCCTGCACGGCCAGCCGCGCGCCGAGCCACACCACCACCACGATGAACACGCCGGGCAGCAGGATCTGCAGCGCGTCGAGCACCGACTGCAGCCGCCCGACCTGCACGCCGAGACGGCGTACCCGCTGCGACTCATCGGCGTAGCGGGCGTGGAAGACGTCCTCGCCACCGATGCCGCGGAGCACACGCAGGCCCGCGACGATGTCACCGGCCAGCGTGTTGAGCTGGCCCATCCTGTCGCGGTGCTCGAGGTTGCGCCGTTGCAGCGGCTTGAGCAGCGGCCCGACCGCCAGCAGCAGCACGGGCATCCCGATCAGCACCACGAGGCCGAGCGTTACCGAGGTACGCAGGAGGATGACGGCCACGACGAGGAAGGACACCACCGAGCCCGCTGCCCGGCCGAGCACGTCGACGGCGTTGCCGATGTGTGCCAGGTCGTTCGCACCGACACTGACGACCTCGCCGGTGGCCACCCGCTTGGGCAGGGTGGCACCGAGGTCGGTGGCCTTGCGCCCGATCAGCTGCACCGTGCGGTAGGCGGCCATCAGCCAGTTCGCGACCGCGAACCGGTGCCGGAAGACCCCGGCGGCCGCCTGCACCAGCCCGATCAGCGCGAGCACGCCGGTCCAGTACAGCAGTGCTCCGGTGTCCCGCGCCGCGACCCCGGTGTCGATCGCCCGGCCGATGACGGCGGGCATCACGGCTTGGGCAACCATCCAGATGGTGCCGAAGACAACACCACCCGCGACGGTCGGCAGCTGGTTGCGGATCACCCACCACAGGTAGCGACCGGGTGAGCGGACATCGGGGACACCGGGATCGGCGATGGGGAGCTGGCGCATGGCCTGACCCACGCTAACGACCAGGGCCGCTGATCAGCCATCGAATTTCAGCGCCGGTGTCGCGGAGCGGCTGAGGCCGCTCACTCCTCGGGCATCACGATCCAGGCGACGATGTAGGCGATCACCAGCGAGCCGGCACCAAAGATCGTGCCGACCACGACCAGCAGCCGCACCAGGTTGGCGTCGATGCCGGTGTAGCGGGCCAGTCCGCCGCATACCCCGCTGATCCAGCGGTCGTCGCGGCTGCGCACCAGGCGCTTGGTGGGGCGGGGCGGGCGGCCGACCGGGTCGGTGTTGCTCATCGCAGTCCTCCGTTGTCGTCGTTGTCCTGTGGTTTCGCCGCGCGGGCGTTCTTGACCACCGCGGCCGCGACGCCGACCGCGCCTGCGGTGACCAGCAGCAGCGGCAGGATCCAGCCGGTCGCCTTGGCGTCGACCAGACCCGCTTCGCGCAGGGCCCAGGAGCCGGCCAGCCCCAGGAAGACCAGGCCGACCACCAGCGAGCTGATGTTGATGGGATGGGTATGCATCGCTACGTCCTCACTTCTACGCGACCGAACAGCAAGTCGATGTCGAGGTCAAGCTCTGGTGCTGCGGTGCCGCCGTCGATCTGCCGCTGCATCACCAGGTCGTCGCCGGCGCGGCGATCATCACCGATCTCCACCTCGCCGCTGCCATCGACCTCGACCCGGACGTCGGCGTCCACACCGTCGGGCAGCGTCACGATCACTTCGCCGGCGGTCGCCGTGATGTCCAGCTCACGCCCGTCCAGTGCCGCGACGTCGTCGATGTCGCTGAGGTCGACATCCATCCGCCCGGCCGCCATCGAGTAGCTGGCCGGCAGCGCGGCGGCGCTGCTGGGCGCGCGCTCGAACCGGCCGACCGAGAAATCGGAGACGAGGCTGGACACCACCAGCGCTACAGCCGCCACGGCGCCGAGGAAGATCAGTCCGCCGGTGCGTCCCACCCAGGCGCCGAGGACGAGCATCAGCCCCACCACCGCAAGCGCGAGGGCCGGGTACGCCGCGTCGACGACGGTGTTCCCCGCGACGTCGTAGATGCCGAGCACACCGAGAGCCAGTGTTGC
This sequence comes from Nocardioidaceae bacterium, assembly GCA_035690425.1. Classification (GTDB taxonomy): domain Bacteria; phylum Actinomycetota; class Actinomycetes; order Propionibacteriales; family Nocardioidaceae; genus DASSKO01. The sequence continues at coordinate 1,724 of DASSKO010000095.1, read as the reverse complement.
CAGGGCCGCGGTGGGCCAGAAGAGTCTCGGTCCACGGTGAGGTGCGGCGGGCGGTGGCGGTGCGGGGACCGGCCACCCGGGCGACGGCTGTGGACCCATCGCGGGGTGCTGGCCCGTCGGCGGTTGCTGCCCCACGGCCGGTGGCGCGGCCCGCCTGTCCCGGTTGAGCAGGAAAACCACGACGATCGCGCCGACGACGAGCAGCGGCCACGGGAAGCCGAACCCGCCCCAGCTGTCACCGAGCGCCAGCAGCGCGGCGACTACGCCGGCGCTGACCAACACGGCCGTGCGGGTGCCGGCGCTGGAGCCGACGACGCCCTCGGACTGGCCGTCCTCGGGCACCAGAAGCCAGGCGGCGCCATAGAGCAGCAGCCCGGCGCCGCCGAAGAAGATCAGGACGACGAAGGCGACCCGCAACAGGGTCGGGTCGACGTCGAGGTGCCGGCCAAGGCCGCCGGCGACGCCGGCGACCTTGCGGTCGGTGGTGCTGCGACGGAGTCGGCCGAGGTCTCGCGCCTGGTCACCGCTGACCCGCGGTCCGTCGTGCTGCATCCCCGAGCCAGATGCGTCGGGAGGTGTCTGTGTCATGGCTCAATCCTCGTCCGTGCCGAGCTCGCGCACCATCGGGGAATCCCCTGATCCGCGCCTGCGTCCCGGGTGGTGCGGCCAGGGTCCGGCCAGGGTGCCGGCTGATGGCCGCAAGCGCTCCGGCGTGTGACGATTGACCACACGATGCAGCAAGAATCCGCTTCCGACCAGGTGCCGCTGAGTCCGCGTACGGCCTACCGCAGCGACGACGACCGCTATCTCGGTGGCGTCGCGGGAGGGCTGTCCGCGCACCTCGGCGTGCCGGTGCTGTGGGTGCGTGGTGCGTTTCTGGTCAGTACCGCGTTCGGCGGGTTCGGAGCGGTGATGTATGCCGCGTTTTGGCTGCTGCTGCCCCTCGACGCGACGTTCACCGAGGCCCAGCCCGGCATCGCGGCGGCCACGCGGCAGGGCAAGCGCCCCCGCCGACCGCCTGTGATGGAGGACATCGGCCCCTTGGTGGCGTTCGCTGCCGTAGGGATCGGCATCGTGCTGCTCGCGCACGGCACCATCGGTGCGGGGTCGATGCTGTTCTGGCCGCTGCTGCTCGGAGCCATCGGCGTCGCGCTGCTGTGGCGGCAGGCCGACGAGGCGCAGCGCGAGCGGTGGCTGGACAGCTCCGGCCGGATCGACTTCGTGCGGGCCGTGGTCGGCACCGGTGGTACGGCGTCCTGGGCCCGTCTCGCGGCCGGGGTCGGTCTGCTGCTCACCGCGCTCGTGTTGTTCGCGGTGCAGACCGGCCAGTCGGGACAGCTCGGCGTCGTGCGAGACGTCGTCCTCGCCGGTGTGCTCGGGGTCGCCGGCCTGGCCCTGATGGTCGGGCCCTGGCTGGTCCGGCTCACCGGCGACCTGTCCGAGGAGCGGGCCGCCCGGGTCCGGTCGCAGGAGCGTGCCGACATGGCCGCGCACCTGCACGACTCGGTGCTCCAGACGCTGGCGCTGATCCAGAAGCACGCCGACGACGGCCGCACGGTGACCCGGATCGCCCGGGCGCAGGAGCGCGACCTGCGGACCTGGCTGTACGGCGACGTGGATGCGGCGGACACCTCCGTCGCGGGCGCCCTGCGCCGGGCCGCCGCCGAGGTCGAGGACGCGCACGGCGTGCCGGTCGAGGTGGTCACCGTCGGCGACGTACCCCT
>DASSKO010000094.1:0-7239 GCA_035690425.1 Nocardioidaceae bacterium | reverse complement strand
CGGTATCGGCATCGGCGCCGACCTGGCGATCGTGAACTCCTACATCAACGAGGTGGCCCCGCGCCGGTCGCGCGCCCGGTTCACCACGCTGATCTTCGTGATGTCCGCGCTGGGAGCGCTCGTCGGCATCTGGCTGGGGCTGTGGCTGACCACCCCGGCGACGCCGTGGCCGGAAGGTCTGCCGTTCGCGGCCGCGAGCGAGACGTTCGCCAACGGCTGGCGCTGGATGTACGGCATCGGCGCGATCCTGGCGCTGGTCGCGGTGCTGATGCGCATCGAGCTGCCCGAGTCGCCGCGCTGGCTGATCGCGCACGGCCGGGAGGCCGAGGCCGACGCCATCGTCAAGGGCATGGAGACCAGGGCGGCCCGCCGCGGCCCGCTCGCCGAGCCGTCGGCCGAGGTGCCCGCCGAGGTGGTGCAGCCGAGCGCCCAGGTGCCCTACAGCACGCTGTTCGGCAACCCGCTGTACCTGCGCCGGATGGTGCTGCTGTTCGTGCTGTGGTTCGTCGGCTACATCACCGTCTACTCCTACGCGTCCGGGTTCACCAGCGTGCTGTCCGCGCTGAAGTACCCGCCGCCGGAGGCCGGCGTGATCGCCGCGGTAGGCACGTTCGGCTTCGTCGGCGCCGCGGTCGTGATGACCTTCCTCGTCGAGAAGCTGGAGCGCCGGCACTGGCTGCCCATCGCGGCCGTGGTGACGCTGATCGGGGCGTTCCTGATCGCCGGCGCGGGGACCACGATCGGGATCGCGTTCTTGGGGTCGATCCTGATCTTCGCCGGGTTCAACCTCTGGGTGTCTCCGACGTACGCCCTGTCCGCGGAGTGCTTCCCGACCCGCGCCCGCACCACCGGGTTCGCGGTCGTCGACGGCGCCGGGCACATCGGCGGTGGCATCGGCGTGCTGGTCATCGCGCCGTTCCTGCCGCACATGTCCACGCTGGCGGCGCTGCTGCTGATCTCGTCGTTCCTGGTGGTCGCGGCGGTGCTCGCGCAGTTCACGCCGCACACCCGCAACCGCGAGCTGGACCACATCTCGCCCTAGGCGGCGGTCGCCAGGTCACGCGCCAGCGAGAGGCAGACGTCGGCCGCCGGGCCGCCGAGCAGACCCGCGAGCCGTTCCAGCTTCGGGGCGTCGGACGCCACGAGGTCCTCCTCGACCGGGAGCATCACGCGGAGGTTCAGCAGGGTCGCCGCCACCGACGGCCAGATGCTGATGGGCGCCTCGACCCCGGCCATCCGTCCGTCGAGCGCGGCCCTGAGCAGGCCGACCTCCACCGAAAGCAGGTCCGTCTCCGACTCCACCGGGGTACGTCGCCCGGTCACGTCCTCCAACGCTGACGCCGCGACGAATTGCTGTACGAAGCGCGGCAGGTCGGTCAGCAGCCGGAAGTCATGGCCGTGGCCCGTCATGATCGGCTCCTCCCCCGGGCCGGTCTCGCGGCAGGCCGCGGACACGGTGGCGACCCAGTCGGCAGGCTGGTCGGCAACCTGCCGGGCCACGCGTTCCGGGACGAGCAGCGGTGCGCTCTCGAACATCGCGCCCTCCTCGACGGGAACCAGACGCCCGACCGCGCACTCGTCGAAGTCGAGCAACGCCGCCGTCCCGAGGTTGAGCGACTCGACCTCCTGCCCGCTGGCCAGGTCCAGCCAGGTCAGCGTGAGCGGCGACTCGTCCACGAAGCGGAAGGCACCCATGGGCGCCCGTGCCCAGTCGTCGAGCCGATCCGCCCCGACCAGCAGGTCCGGCGTGGCGACGCGGCCGACGAAGTGCTGCAGGGCGCCGAGCTCGTAGAGGTACACCTGCCGGAACAACCAGTCGTGGTCGATCACCTTCACCTTGGCGTCGACGGCGTCCGTGCCGACGAGCGCGGCCACGCCTCCCCGGGCCGCGACCGCGATGTCCAGGGCCTTCGACGCACGGCTTCGACCCCACTCGTCGAGCCACTGAGCCGCTTGGGCCAGGATCCAGCGCGAGGTCGCCCAGCGAGGCAGCACCGGCCCCAGCCGAGTCAGCTGCACGAGCCGTTCGATCCTCCACGGACGCCAGAAGTTCTGGTCCCCTCGGACCTGCAGATGCTCTTCGATGATCCGCAGCGTGCCCCAGGCGTCCCCGCGGGCCTCGGCCGCGTCGGTTGCCTGCAGGAACGGGAACTCGGTGAGGGCTCGGGCTCTTGCGTCGTTGAGGCGGTTTCCGCCGGACAGGCTGCGGCTGGGTTTGCGACCACGACGTCCACGTGACTTCGGCATGCGCCCATCGAAGACCCCTCCGCATTCCCAGCACCAGAGGTGTTTTCGGGGCTGTGGACAACGTCGGATACCGACCCGGGATCTGCGCCATCGTTGTTGGCGGGCATGATCCGGAGGAGGCCGGCCGGCTGCCCGTCGTACTGGGTGGTCGATCCGGACGAGCCATCGCTCACCGTCTGGCAGCCTCATCGCTCGCGGGTGACGTGCAGCGCTGACCCGCTCTTGTCGAGCGACCCGGACATGTTGCGGCCAGGATGCGCTGCGTACGTTTGGTGTCATGCCTGACTGGAACGACGTCGACCGCTCGCACGTGCTCACGGCCATCGCTGAGTGCGACCGGCTCGGATCCAAGGAGTTCCTGCGACGGCACGGCTTCGGCCGGGCGAAGGCGTACATGCTCTGGCACCGCGGCGAGGAGTACGACTCGAAGGCCATCCTCGGCGTGGCCTACCTGCACGCAACCGGACGGCCGGCGACCTCCGAGCAGTTCCCCGAGGGGGAGGATGGCGCGGCCGAACTGTTGCGAGAGCTGGGCTTCGACGTCGTCGCCCAGGAGGAGCCGGCAGCACCCTCGCCACGCAAGGCCGCCAGGCCCAAGCCCCGCAAGACCGCGGCGAAGGAGCCGGTCGTCAAGGTCTGCCCGCGCTGCCACATGGCTCTTCCCGCGTCGGGCGTCTGCGACTACTGCGACTGACCCCGACCGGCAAGCCAGACCGGCCGGGTCTGGCCAGCCCACCGTCGACCAGATCGGCAACCTCGTGGTGGCCGGCTACGGCACCCTGAAGTCGCACGGCCTGGCGGCAGTCAGCGGCCGAGGGTGACGCCCGAGCTATCGCGCGGACGGGCACTCGACGAGCACGACCGCGACGTCGTCACTCAGGTGACCACCTGCGTGCCTGTCCAGGTGAGCCAGCAGACACTGGAGCGCCTCTTCGGGCTCACCTACCCGCAGGCCGCCCACCGTGCGGTTGAACGGGAAGAACTCCCCTCGCACGTCGCGGGTCTCCAGAAGTCCATCGGTGTACAGCAGGATTCGGTCCCCCTTCGACCACCTCGCCGTCGCGACCACCGGCGTGGGGTGGAGCCCGAGCGGTGGCTGGGGCTCACCGGTGTCGAGAGCCTGATGCTCGTCGGTGCTCGACAGCAGCAGCGGGCAGTGGTGTCCGCAGTTCACCCAGCTGATGGTGTGGTCGTCGTGGAACTCGCCCAGCACGGCGGTCACGAAATCCTCGTCCGTGGCAACGGCCGCCACCGAAGCGTCCAGGTCCCTGGCGACGTCGGCCAGGCCGGCCTCGGCGAATGCCGCACGGCGGAAGGCGGCCAGCACCGTGAGGGTCATGTGAACGGCCTCGAGTCCCTTTCCGCGGACGTCTCCGACGATGACGCGAACCCCGTGAGGCGTGTCCAGGACCTCGTACAAATCGCCGCCGACCAGGGCCTCGGTCGTGGCGGACCGGTAGCCGGCCGCCAACCGGATGCTGCGCAGGCTGGGTGGCAGCGGTCGGAGGATGGCGCGCTCGACGTACTCGGCGATGATCGTCATCCGCTGGAGATCTTGTTCCCGCTTCACGCGGACCATTGACAGCAGGACGGCGATCGCACCCAGGATCGCTGTGGTGGCCACCCGAATCAGCCAGTCGGGGGTGTCGAAGTTCTGGTTCCAGGTCGCGGACAGCGCGGCCATGCCGGTCGCGACGGCGGCGAACAGGGCGGTCCATGACGGTGTGGCCAGGACACACGCGACAAACACGGCGACCTCGAAGGCACCGATGATGATCATCGTGGGCGGAAGCAGGTAGTCGGCCACCACCATCGCGGCCAGCACGGCAGCGGGCACGGTCAGGTCACGTGCCCCCGCGAAGGACAAAGCGCCCATCCCGCCTCCCACCGGCCCCCGCGACAACCCCGCTTCGAAGGTATCCGCTTTCGCGGGGCCCGTGGGGCGGAAAGCTCTGCGACATCTGTGGCACGAAGGCTGCCATTTGTCTTTCTTTTAGGGCATACGACCGCGGACCGAGAAGTCCGGCTCGCCCGTGCAGCGCCGGGCTTGGCGACGCGACGGCACCGCCCGCGTGGCACCGTGGCAGGATGTGCGCCGGTCCCGGCCATGTCCGGACCGGCACCAGCGCCACATCTCTCAGGATGCCTTCGATGACCCGCGAACCCACCGACCTCCCCGCCGAGACCAGCGACGCCGGCTCGTCCCCGCGCGAGACCCCGCGCGAGACCCCGCGGTCGGCGACCGGATCTCGCGCGGGGACCGCGCTCGTCGTGGCCGCGCTGGGCGTGGTGTTCGGCGACATCGGCACCAGCCCGCTGTATGCGATGCAGACCGTGTTCAGCATCGACAACGGCGCCGTGCGGCCGACCCCGGACGACGTGTACGGCGTGGTGTCGCTGATGTTCTGGAGCGCCACCCTGATCGTCACGGTGAAGTACGTCATGGTGCTGATGCGAGCCGACAACGACGGCGAAGGCGGCGTGATGGCGCTGGCCGCGCTGGCCCAGCGGCTCTACGCCGGACGCGGCCGGGCAGCGGTCCTGCTGGTGGTCGGCGTGGTCGGGGTCTCGCTGTTCTACGGCGACTCGGTGATCACCCCGGCCATCAGCGTGCTGTCCGCGGTGGAGGGGCTGCACGTCGCGGCGCCCAGCATCAGCCACCTCGTGGTCCCGATCGCAGCGGTGATCCTGGCCTGCCTGTTCGCGATCCAACGCTTCGGCACCGGCCGGGTGGGTCGGCTGTTCGGGCCGGTGATGCTGCTCTGGTTCGGCGCCCTGGCCGTCGCCGGGCTCGGCACCGTGGTGCAGCATCCCGGCGTGCTGTGGGGGCTGTCCCCGTCGTACGCCGTGGCCTTTGTCGCTGCCCACCCGGTGACCACGTTCATCGCGATGGGCGCGATCGTGCTGGTGATCACCGGCGCGGAGGCGCTCTACGCCGACATGGCCCACTTCGGCCGGATCCCGATCCGCCGCGCCTGGCTGCTCGTCGTGCTCCCTGCGCTGACGCTGAACTACCTCGGGCAGGCCGCGCTGATTCTGGACGACCCGCACACGCGGACCAACCCGTTCTTCCTGCTGCTGCCCGGCTGGGCCCAGCTCCCCATGGTGGTGCTGGCCACCGGCGCAACCGTGATCGCCAGCCAGGCCGTGATCTCCGGGGCGTTCTCCCTGTCCCGCCAGGCCGTGCAGCTCGGCCTGGTGCCGCCCCTGACGGTGCACCAGACCTCCGAGCGCGAAGGGGGCCAGATCTACCTGCCGGCGATCAACGCGCTGCTGTTCGTCGGGGTGCTCGCGGTGATGCTCACGTTCGGGTCGTCGGCGGCGCTGGCCACGGCGTACGGCGTGTCGGTCACCGGTGCCCTGGTGGTGGACACCGGGCTGCTGCTGATCGTGGCACCGCTGCTGTGGCACTGGCGGCCCTGGCAGACCGTGCTGGCCGGCCTCGCCTTCGGGGGGCTGGAGGTGACGTTCCTCGCGGCCAACCTGTCCAAGGTGATCCATGGCGGCTGGGTGCCGGTGCTCATCGCCACCGCGGTGCTCATCGTGATGACCACCTGGCGGCGGGGCCGGAACCTGGTGATGGGCAACCGCCGGGAGAAGGAGGGGCCGCTCTCCGACTTCGTGGAACGGGTCCGCGCCGAGCGGGTGCGCCGGGTGCCCGGCGTGGCAATCTTCCCGCATCCCAACAAGGACACCACCCCGCTGGCGCTGCGGGCCACCGTCGACCACAACCACGTGCTGCACCGCGACGTGCTGATCGTGTCGGTGCGCACCGTGAACGTGCCGCACGTGCCGCTCTCCGAGGCGTTCAGCCACGACGACCTCGGCTACGCCGACGACGGCATCCACCACCTGACCATCAAGACCGGCTTCTCTGACGACTTCGACATGCCAGAGGCGTTGCGCACGGCCAGGGCCATGCACCTGTTCGACCTCAAGCGCGGAGACGAGGAGCCGGTCTCCTACTTCCTGTCCCGCGGCGCGATCAGCGCCACCCACGCCCCCGGAATGGCGATGTGGCGCAAGAAGCTGTTCCTGTTCTTGTCCCACAACGCCGCCAACCCGGCCGCCCGCTTCGATCTGCCCCCCGAGCGCACCGTCACCATGGGCAGCGACATCCAGATCTGACCGGATGCCCGATGACGGGCACCGCTACGAGCTCATCGACGGGACGCCGGTCAAGCTCCGGGCCCAGCGATGCCTTTCCGCGAACCGGGTACGAGGAGAGAGTCAGGTTCATCGACCGGAAGGAGCCCTGACCATGGCGGTGACGAGCTTCCAGGACCTCCCGCTTGCCGACCGGGACCGCGAGTGGGACGGCGCCGCGGCCGAGAAGCGGGTGCGCAAGTGGGCCGGCGCCGAGGACGAGCCCAACGAGAAGTACCGCGACGCGCACGTGTGGTACGACGCTGAGAAGAAGGACAACTTCACCGCCTACAAGCTGCTCATCGCCGACGTGGTCGGCGGCAAGCTCGAGGTGGTGCCGCGCGGCCTGATGGCCGCGGGCAACATCATGCAGGGCGCGCGCGGCGGGATCGACCTGCCCAAGAAGGACATCGAGCGGGTGAAGAGCCACCTCGCGAAGTACTACAAGAAGATGGGCGACACGCCTCCCTGGGAGGAGTAGCCCTTCGGGTGGTGTGCGGTCTGACGCGGCGTGTGCCCACCCAACGCGCGTCGGCCTCGTGGGAGTTGACCCGGCGCGACCTGGAGCAGCTGCCCGATGACGGGCATCGCTACGAGCTCATCGACGGGACGCCCATCGTGACCCCGGCCCCGTCGATGCGGCACCAGAAGGTGCCTGCTCGGGAGACCGCCCCGCACCGCCGACGCGATAGGTCCGGTGTCACGTCGCAAGCACCTGCGAACCCCGAGAGTGCCCGGTAGCATCGCTGAGGTTGGCGTCGACAAGCGAAGGAGCGCACGTGGAAACCTCGTCGATCTTGTCCTGGACCCTCGTCTCCGAGTGCCCGATCCCGGATGACGTGACCT
>DASSKO010000093.1:0-9433 GCA_035690425.1 Nocardioidaceae bacterium | reverse complement strand
CCTGAAGGTGGTCGTCGGCGGTGGCGGTTGGTCGTCCTGGGCGCGCTCGCTGGTCGGCGTTGCCCTGCTGGTGTCGGCCGTGGCCGCGTTCGTGGTGCAGTCGGGACGGATCGCATTGCTGGGGGAGTTCCTGCTCGCGATCGTCCTCGGCGTACTCGGGCTGGGGCTGATCATCGGGCCGTGGCTGTTCCGGCTGGCCAACGACCTCACCCGCGAGCGCAGCGCGCGGGTCCGGTCGCAGGAGCGTGCCGACATGGCCGCCCATCTGCACGACTCGGTCCTGCAGACCCTGGCACTCGTGCAGAAACACGCCGACGACTCCCGCACGGTGGCGAAGCTGGCGCGCGCGCAGGAGCGAGACCTGCGCTCCTGGCTGTACGGCGACGTGGCGCAGGCCGCGACCCGGGTCTCCGGCGCGCTGCGAGCCGCTGCGGCCGAGGTCGAGGACGCTCACGGCGTACCCGTGGAGGTCGTGACGGTCGGGGACGTGGCGATGTCGGAGCAACTGCGGCCGGTCGTGCTCGCGGCCCGGGAGGCGATGGTCAACGCAGCCAAGCACTCCGGCGCCGAGAAGGTCGATGTCTACGCGGAGATGGACTCGGGCGGTGCGGAGGTCTTCGTCCGGGACCGGGGGAGGGGCTTCGACCGACGGCAGATCCCCGACGACCGGCTGGGCGTCCGCGGCAGCATCGTGGACCGGATGCGCAGGCACGGTGGCGAGGCCATGATCAAGACGGCACCGACCGAGGGCACCGAGGTGCGACTCACGATGCGGACGACCCAGACGGCCCAGGGCAACCAGGTGACCCAGGACAACCAGGCGACCCAGACACCGGCGCACATGCAGACGCCGGGACACACGCAGACAACCGCGGAAGAGGACAGCTGATGGCACGGCGCACGGTGGTGCTGGTCGACGACCACGCGATGTTTCGCACGGGGGTGCGAGCCGAGCTCGCCGACAGCGTCGAGGTGCTGGCCGAGGCGTCCGACGTCGACGAGGCGGTGGCCGCGGTGCTCTCGCTGCGCCCCGACGTCGTGCTGCTCGACGTGCACCTGCCCGGTGGCGGTGGAGGTGAGGTGCTGCGCCGGGTGGGGATGCAGGCACCGAAGACGCGGTTCCTCGCGCTGAGCGTGTCCGACGCGGCCGAGGACGTCATCGGCACGATCCGGTCGGGCGCTCGCGGCTACGTCACCAAGACGATCACCGGGCCGGAGCTGGTGGCGGCGATCGGCCGGGTCGCCGACGGCGACGCGGTGTTCTCGCCTCGGCTGGCCGGCTTCGTCCTCGACGCGTTCGCCGGTTCGATCGCGGTCGCGCAGGTCGACGAGGACCTCGACCGGCTGACCGAGCGCGAGCGGGAGGTGATGCGGCTGATCGCGCGTGGCTATGCCTACAAGGAGGTGGCGCGAGAGCTCTTCATCTCGATCAAGACGGTCGAGACCCACGTCTCGAGCGTGCTGCGCAAACTGCAGCTGTCGTCGCGGCACGAGCTGACGCGCTGGGCATCCGACCGCCGGCTGATCTAGAAGGCCGGTGCTCAACGTGCGCGCGGGGGCAGCGGCTCAGGCGGTGGGTACGACGAAGAACCCCTCCGCGTAGCTGTTCGCCCCGAAGCCGAGCTCGTCACCGGCGAACGCCTGCCGCAGATCGCTGCTGCGCTCCTCGGGATACTCGTGCTGGCTGGTGTGGGCCATGACGGCCGCGATCTTGCGGTCGATCACCGCACTGATGTCCACGGCGTGGTTGCTGCTCGGGTGCGCCATCAGCCAGGTGTCGTCCACGGTCCACGGCGCCAGTCCCTCGTCGAGCAGCTCCGGGAAGGCGAACGGGTTGCGCGCAGCCGGGTAGATCGCCCGGAGCGCGGCATCGCCCGCGGCCAGGTGGTCCGGGTGGCTGCGGTAGATCCGGGCGTAGTCGCGCTCCGGGCTCGGCACGACCATCCGCTGTGGACGCACCTCCCGGATGGCCCGGGTGAGCTGCCCGACCAACGTCTGGGTGGCGACCAGCTCACCGTCGACGTACCCGAGGAAGCGCACGTCGTCGACTCCGACGACGGAAGCCGCGGCGCGCTGCTCCGTGCGGCGGATGTCCACCATCGCGTCGCGCGGGGTGCTCAGCTCGAAGCCACCGGCCTGCCCGTCGGTGATGATGCAGTAGGTGACGATGATCTCGGCATCGGTCCACGTCGCGACCGTCCCTGCCGCGCCGAAGTCGACGTCGTCCGGATGCGCCGAGACGACCAGGACGCGCTCCACCTTTTGGTCTGGGCTCGGCTGCACGGGGGGCACATCGGGGGTCACGTCCACAGACCATAGCCGCCGAGGCCACGCGCCCCGTTTGCCGTGGCCGTGGTTGTCGTCGTGGCCACGTAGGCTGGTCAGCGCGATGAGCACCTCCTTTCCGCTACCCCAGGCCTCTGCCCGACCCGACCAGTCCCGATCCGGCCAGTCCCGGTCGGACCAGTCCCGGTCGGCGCAGCACAGCATCGATGCCGATGCGCTGCTCGAGGGCCTCAACCCTGCACAGCGACGTGCGGTCACGCACGAGGGGTCGCCACTGCTGGTGGTGGCCGGCGCCGGATCGGGCAAGACCCGTGTGCTGACCCGCCGGATCGCCTGGTTGTTGTCGCAACGCGCCGTGCACCCGGGCTCGGTTCTCGCGATCACCTTCACCAACAAGGCCGCCGCTGAGATGCGTGAGCGGGTGGTGGAGCTGGTGGGCAACCGGGCGCGCGTGATGTGGGTGTCGACGTTCCACTCCGCGTGCGTGCGGATCCTGCGCAAGCACATCGACAACTTCGGCTACAAGTCCAGCTTCAGCATCTATGACGACGCCGACCAACGGCGGCTGATCGCCATGGTGCTGCGCGACCTCGACCTGGACCCCAAGCGTTACCAGCCGCGCGCGGTGCTCAACTGGATCTCGAGCTGCAAGAACGAGTTGCGCGACCACGAGGACGCGGCGAAGCGTGCGAACAACCATCTCGAGGAGATCTACGCCGAGGCGTTCGCGGCGTATCAGCGCCGGCTGCGAGAGGCCAACGCGCTCGACTTCGACGACCTGATCATGATGACCGTGCACCTGCTCCAGGCGTTTCCCGAGGTGCGCGAGAGCTATCGTCGCCGGTTCCGGCACGTGCTGGTCGACGAGTACCAGGACACCAACCACGCGCAGTACGCCCTCGTCCGAGAGCTCTGCGGGCCGGTCGTCGACTCCGGCGAGCACCCGGTGAACGAGCCGGCCGAGCTGATGGTGGTGGGTGACGCAGACCAGTCGATCTATGCCTTCCGGGGCGCCAACATTCGCAACATCCTGGCGTTCGAGGAGGACTTCCCCCAAGCATCGACGGTCCTGCTGGAGCAGAACTACCGCTCGACACAGACCATCCTGTCCGCGGCCAACGCCGTGATCAGCTGCAACTCCGGCCGCAAGGAGAAGAATCTCTGGTCCGACTCCGGCGACGGTGAGCGCATCGTCGGGTACGTCGCCGACGACGAGCACGACGAGGCGCGGTTCGTGGCCGAGGAGATCGACCGGCTGACCGATGCCGACGAGGCCAGGCCGTGCGATGTCGCGATCTTCTACCGCACCAACGCGCAGAGCCGGGTCTTCGAGGAGGTCTTCATCCGCGTTGGTCTGCCCTACAAGGTCGTCGGCGGTGTGCGCTTCTACGAGCGCCGGGAGGTCCGCGATGCACTGGCGTACCTGCGGCTGCTGTCCAATCCGGCCGACACCGTCTCGCTGCGGCGCATCCTCAACGTGCCCAAGCGCGGCATCGGAGACCGCGCGGAGGCCTGCGTCGAGGCGCTCGCGCAGGCTGAGCGGATCAGCTTCTGGGAGGCGTTGCAGCGCGCCGACGAGGCACCGGCGCTGGCGACCCGTTCGCGGACGGCGATCAAGGCCTTCGTGACGTTGATCGAAAGCCTGCAGCAGCTGGTCGAGGACGGGGTGACGGCCGACTCGGTGCTCGAGGCGGTGTTGACGGACTCCGGCTACCTGCAGGAGCTCGAGCAGAGCACCGACCCCCAGGACGTCACCCGGGTGGAGAACCTGTCGGAGCTGGTGGCCGTCGCCCGGGAGTTCAGCGACGAGTCGGAAACGCCGACGCTGGGCGCGTTCCTGGAGCGGGTGGCGCTGGTGGCCGACGCCGACCAGATCCCCGACACCGATGAGGACGACGACGGCGTCGTCACGCTGATGACCTTGCACACGGCCAAGGGGCTGGAGTTTCCCGTCGTCTTCCTCACCGGCCTCGAGGACGGTGTGTTCCCACACGCGCGCTCCCTCGCGGACACCAAGGAGCTGGAGGAGGAACGACGCCTGGCATACGTCGGGCTGACGCGAGCGCAGGAGCGGCTCAACGTCTCGCGGGCCGCGGTGCGCAGCGCCTGGGGGGCACCGCAGCACAACCCGGCGTCACGGTTCCTCGACGAGCTGCCCGAGGCGCTGCTCGACTGGCGGCGCACCGAGTCCGACCTCGCCACCTGGGGAGGTGCGTCGGTGTCGAGCCGTCATGCCGACGAACCGGCGCGCGGGCGATCGGCCTGGACCGGCGCCGGTGCGATCACCACGAAGACGGCGACCCGTCCCGTGCCGTCGCTGGCGGCCGGCGACCGGGTGATGCACGACTCGTTCGGCATGGGCACGGTGGTATCGGTCGTCGGGCAGGGCGACAAGTCACAGGCGCACGTCGACTTCGGGTCGGCCGGCGTCAAGCGGCTGCTGCTCCGGTTCGCCCCGATCGAGAAGATCTGATGCACTGCCGAAGTGGGCGACCACCCGCCCCCGGCGTACCCGCCCGTCCCCTCACCGCGAGATCGCACATCCGCATCACGGCGTGAAGCCAGTGGCGGGCCCGAGGGGAAGCCGAGCGCTCGCTACGCGCTCCCTTCGTCAGGGCGCGGGGGTGGGGCAAAGGTGCGATCTGGTGGCGAAGCGCGGCGGGGCAAAGGTGCGATCTCGTGAGGAGAGAGGGCGAGGAAGGGGGTGGGGCAAGGTGCGGGGGAGCGTCAGGGGGTGAGGCCGTGCCGGACGAGCGCCTTGTAGGGGTCGACCGGGGTCTCGGGGTTGGGGCGCACCTCGAGGTGGAGATGCGGGCCGGTGGTGTTGCCGGTCATGCCGATGTGACCGATGATCTCTCCAGCCTCGACCTCCTCGCCCCGCCTGACCACGACATCGGACTGGTGGCTGTAGGTCGTCTGGGTGCCGTCGTCGTGGGTGATGACGGTCTGGGTGCCGTAGGCGCCGGCGTAACCCGTGGACGTCACGATGCCGTGGCCGACCGCCCTGATCGGCGAGCCGGTGGGGGCGGCGAAGTCCAGGCCGGTGTGGTCGGACGCCCACAACCCGCCGCCTTGGCCGAAGGTCGCGGTCAGGCGATAGTGGTCCACCGGAAGCACCCAAAGCCTGGACTCCATCACCTCGGCCCGCTTGTCGGCGAGCCGGGCCAGCCGCTTCAGCGCCGCGCTCCGGGCCTCGGCGCGCTCGGCGGCGGCCTTCTCGATCGCTTGCTGGTCCACGTCGCCGATAGGTTTTCGGGCGGAGCTTCGGCTGATCGTGGTGCCGCGGCCGTCGGAGTTGATCACGGTGTCGCCAGCAGGCACCCGGTCGGTGGTGTAGCGGCGGGAGATGTCGCCAGCGGGCTGGCGGCTCGACTCGGCGTGGGTGCTGCCGCCCTGGGCCACCTGCGCAGAGCCCACGCTGACCGCACCGGCGGCAGCGACGACCAGCGCTGCCGCACCGGCGATCATCGAGGCTGACGGGCGGATGAGGACGGGAATCCTGCGTCCCGCCGGCTGCGACCGGGTACGGCGGGGCCGAGCGGGGGCTGCATCGGTGCTGGCATGCCGCCTCGGCGGACGGTGCTGCGACACAAGGTTCCTTCGTGACGGCGTACTCGGACAGCGCCGACCATAGCGAAGGGACACGTCAACAAAAAGTCGTCAACTACCCACCTGTGCACGCCTTATGCATAAGGGCGGACGAATATCACACGCTGTGTGCGAGCGGTCACTGTCACACGCCGGTTTCGGAGCCCTAGTGAGCTCGCGCCGGCATCTCGGACTGCGCTGCCACACTGCGTTGGCTAGGCTGCCTGGAAGCAACTGCGCGCCTGTATCGCACTTCACGTTCGCACCTGCCACCGGGAGAAGCACACGATGAGCGCAATCCGAGTCGTCGTCGCCAAGCCAGGACTCGACGGTCACGACCGCGGCGCCAAGGTCGTCGCCCGGGCTCTGCGCGACGCCGGCATGGAGGTCATCTACACCGGCCTGCACCAGACTCCGGAGCAGATCGTCGAGACCGCGATCCAGGAGGACGCCGACTGCATCGGTCTGTCCGTGCTCTCCGGTGCCCACATGACCCTGTTCAAGAAGCTCGTCGCGTTGCTCGAGGAGCGCGACGCCTCCGACATCGTCGTCTTCGGCGGCGGCATCATCCCGGAGGGTGACATCCCGCTGCTGAGCCAGATCGGTGTCGCCAAGGTCTTCACCCCGGGGGCCACGACTGTGGAGATCGTCAGCTGGGTGCGCGACAACGTCGCACAGGAAGCGTCCGCCTGAGGCCGACCGGGTGGTGCCACTGACGTCGCTCGCGACAGTGTCCGCCGCGGCGTGGGCCTACCTCCTGTTCGGTCGCGGTCGGTTCTGGCTGACCTCGCACCGACTGCCGGCCGACCCGCCGGCGCCGGAAGGCTGGCCGAGCGTAGGTGTCGTGGTCCCGGCGCGCGACGAGGCCGCAATGCTCCCCGAAACGCTACCGTCGCTACTGCGGCAGGACTACCCGGGCGAGCTTCGGGTCTGGGTCGTCGACGACGCCAGCGGTGACGGTACGGCGGACGTGGCGCGCAGTGTGGCCGGGCGAGCCGCCGAGCGGGTGGCGTGCACCGTGCTGGCCGCACCGTCGTGCCCGCCGACGTGGACCGGCAAGCTCAACGCCCTGCAGCGTGGTGTGGAGGCGGCCGGCGCCGCCGGCGCCGAGCTGCTGCTGTTCACCGACGCCGACATCACCCACGACCGGTCCTCCGTGCGCCGGTTGGTCGCCACCGCCCTCGCGGCCGACTACGACCTGGTGTCGCTGATGGCGAGGCTACGCACGCAGAACGGCTGGGAGCGCGCGCTCGTGCCGGCGTTCGTCTACTTCTTCGCCCAGCTCTACCCGTTCCGCCGGGTGTCCCGGCCCGGCTGCCGAACCGCCGCCGCCGCTGGCGGCTGCGTGCTGATCCGGCGTACGGCGCTCGAGCGGGCCGGCGGCCTGCGACGCATCGGCAGCGACCTCATCGATGACGTGGCTCTGGGCCGACTGCTCAAGCGCGCCGGGGCACGGACCTGGCTGGGCTTCACCGGCGAGCCGCCCGAGGTCCGCAGCGTCCGGCCGTACCCCGGCCTCACCGATCTGTGGGGCATGGTGACCCGCACCGCCTACACCCAGTTGCGGCAGTCACCGGCGCTGCTCGTCGGCACCATCGCCGGACTCGCGCTGGTCTATCTCGTCCCGCCGGTCGCCGGGGTCGCCGGGGTGGTCACGCGTTCACCGGTGCCCGCGGCAGCCGGCCTGGGGGGATGGGTGGCGATGGCGCTCACGCAGGCACCGGTGCTGCGCCTGTACGGCCTCTCGCCGCTGCGCGGTTTCGGGTTGCCCGCCGTCGCGGCGATGTACGCCGCGATGACGGTTGACTCGGCACGTCGACACGCGCGGGGACGGGAAAGCGCTTGGAAGGGCCGGGTCGCCGGGCTCGACGGTGCAGTGACGACTCGGTGACCAGCCCTGGACCAGCCCTGGTCTGCTCGCCGGGGTGGTCTGAGGGGCCAGAAGCCACGCGGCGCTGCGCGCCCGCCGCGTGGCTTCTGGCCGACTGCTGCCGGTTCGCGATGTGCTCGCCTACCCGCTGATCTCCTTGCGACCGGTGTCGCCGGCGCCGATGCTGATCTTGCGCGGCTTGGCCTGCTCCGCGACCGGGATCCTGATCGCGAGCACGCCGGCGTCGTAGTCGGCGGCGAGGCGGTCAGCGTCGAGGGTGTCGCCGAGAAACACCTGACGGCTGAACACGCCATAGGTTCGCTCACCGACCACGCGTTCGACGGCGTCCCCGAATGCCGGCCTGCGCTCGGCGTGCACCGTCAGCACGTTCTGCTCCACCGTCAGGTCGATCGAGTCGGCCGACACGCCAGGCAGGTCGAGCTGGATCACGAACGTGTTGCCGTCTCGGTAGGCGTCCATCGGCATGACCGCCGGGCGGGCGGAGTTGCCGAGCACGGCTTCGGTCAGCCGGTCTAGATCGCGGAACGGGTCAGTTCTCATCAGCATGGCTATGCAGCCTCCCTCCCAACGAGTGCCTGGCTGACCGCTTCAGCACAGGCATCTGCGGAGATAGCCAAGCACTTATCTACTATGGTTATTACAGATTTTATTCCTCCCAGGAGACTTGTCAAGTTCATCTTCCGCAAGAGATACTGACTTGAGAGGTTGTCGTTTGGAGGATGTCGTGACGTGTGGCTGTGCGACTGGCCCGTCCCGCCGTCGCCGACTGGTCGTCATCACCGCGCCTGTCTACCCCGATGGAAGTAGTCCCTCATGACCCTCGGCGGCCCAGCTCGCCGCGGCCTTTACGGCATCTCGGTCGCGGCGGAGCTGACCGGGATCGAGCCCCAAAGCCTTCGCAACTACGAGGACAAAGGACTGATCGAGCCGTGCCGGACTAAGGGCGGCACCCGCCGCTACAGCGACTACGACATCCAGCGGATCAGCCGCATCACCACGCTGCTGACGGCCGGCCTCAACCTCGCCGGGGTCGCACACGTCCTTGAGCTCGAGGCCGAGACCCGCCTCCTCCGTGAGGAGATCCACCGGCTTCGCAACGAGGCGCCACCGACTACGCAGGACACCTGACTTTGTGTCGTCCGCGCGGCCGTGCGTGTACGGCGGGCCGTGTGCAAGTGGTCGGGCAGGACGGTTCAGCGACGCAACGCCCAGTCGGTGACGAGCTCGGCCAGCCGGTCCGGGTGGGTCCGGGGGACCCAGTGGCCGGCCTCGAGATCGACCCGGTGGAGGTCGTCGGCGAACTCATCGACCCCGCGCAGCAACGACGGCGGCACGAACGGGTCGAAGCGCGGCACCACCAGCTGCACGGGCACGCGTGTCCGGGCGACTCGGGGGTTGCGGAGCCGGCGGAGCATGTTTGCGCGGTAAAGCTGCACACCGTTGGCACTGTCGCGAGCCAGCTCCGGCCCCCACCCGGCGCCGGCCGGCACCCGATGCCGACGGGCCAGCGCGGCCCCGATCGGTCTGTGCAGCCACCGCCAGGCCAGCTCCGGCAGCACCGGCACGTGGAAGGCGTAGATGTACCAGGAGTGCCGGGCCTGGCGCAGCCGGGCGCGCCACGGCGCCTTCGCCATGGCGGCCACGACGTGATCCAGGCACGGCCCGCTG
>DASSKO010000092.1:0-15435 GCA_035690425.1 Nocardioidaceae bacterium | reverse complement strand
GGCTTCTTGCCGGCGATGGCGCTCACCTCGGCGCTGAACGTCGCCGCGTTGGCGTCGTAGAGCACCTTGGCGACGAGGTTGCCGCCCTGCGCGGTGAGGACCTTCTCGACCTGGTTGGTCAGCGCCTCGCCGTAGGAGTCCTGGCGGGCCATGATCGCGGTGTTCTGCGAGCCATCTGCCAAGATCATGTTGGCGAGTACGGCACCCTGCAGCACGTCGGAGGGCGCAGTACGGAAGTACAGCCCCTTGTCGTCGTAGGTGTCGAACGCCGTCGAGGTGTTGGCCGGCGAGATCTGCACCGTGCCGGAGCCGACGATCTTGTCGATGACGCTGAGCGAGACGCTGGACGAGGCGGCACCCACGACCACGTCGGCGCCCGCGTTGAGCAGCTTGTCGGTCTCGGCCGGCGCGATGTTGGGCGTGCCGTCACCGGAGTCGGCCTGCTCCTTGGCGACATTCTTGCCGAGCACACCGCCGGCTGCGTTGATCTCCTTGACAGCGAGGTCGACCGCGGCGAACTCCGGCGGGCCGAGGAAGGCGAGGTCGCCGGTTGCCGGCAGCAGGCTGCCCACCGTCAAGGTGCCATCGCCCTTGCTCTTGGCAGCGGGCTCGTTGCTGGCGTCGCCTCCGCCGTCGCCGCTGCCTGCCTCTGGGGAAGCGCTGTCGTTGCCGCAGGCCGACAGCACGAGTGCGGCGGCGGCCACAGTCGCGGCTGCGCGCCAGGTTCGGGTGGGGCGGATCATTGACCCTCCGGGGTGCACTATTCGCCGAAGCCACCCGAAGGTGAGACGTCGGCCTGGTTAGGTTGGAGTGGAACTTACTGCCTGAGGTGGCTGCGGGGCACGAGGACGTGAACATTTGTCGCATCTCCGTTGCAAAGTTGTGACCTGCTGCTCGGTGTGCAGGTGCAAAGGTCACTCTCGGTCATGTCGACCGGTGTCAGCTGTCGTCGTCGTCGGCTGCGGCGCCGCCTGTTGCTGACGGACCGTGCTCGACCACGCCCTGCGCAACGTCCTTCATCGACAGCCGCAGGTCCATCGCCGTCTTCTGAATCCACCGGAACGAGGCCGGCTCCGACAGCCCGAGCTGTGCTTGCAGGATGCCCTTCGCCCGGTCGACCTGCTTGCGGGTCTCGAGCCGGTCGGTGAGGTCGCTGACCTCGGTCTCCAGCTGCTGCAGCTCAGCGAACCGGCTCGTCGCCATCTCGATCGCCGGCATCAGGTCGGTGCGGCTGAACGGTTTCACCAGGTAGGCCATCGCTCCGGCGTCTCGTGCTCGCTCCACCAGGTCACGCTGGCTGAAAGCCGTCAGGATCACCACCGGGGCGATGCGCTGCTCGGCGATGCGAGCGGCCGCGGAGATTCCGTCCAGCTTGGGCATCTTGACGTCGAGCACCACAAGGTCGGGGCGGTGCTCCTGGACCAGGGAGACCGCCGCCTCCCCGTCGCCGGCCTGGCCGACGACCTCGTAGCCCTCCTCGGCGAGCATCTCGGCGAGGTCGAGCCGGATCAGGGCCTCGTCCTCGGCGATCACGACGCGACGGGCGGCTGCCTCCTGCGGTGTAGTCACCGCACCACGCTATCGGTGGTCTGCCTGCAGGTGCTCCCGCGTCCGACGGTAGGACACCACGCGGACCGGGTGCGAAGCGGCGCACGCCGAGGCAGTACCATCGGGGGACGTCGACAGCACGGCGGACCATGCGGTCCCGACGTGATCAGTCGACCCGCCCTGGTAATCCAACGGCAGAGATAGCGGCCTCAAACACCGTACAGTGTGGGTTCGAATCCCACCCAGGGCACTGCGCAGTCGGCATAAGCCTGCACGTACCGCGGCCTGCACGGCTTGCGATGCGTCTGCAGACCCGTGCTGGCAGTTAGCTGCTGCCGCTGCGGTAGGCCGGCGCCACACCCTTGATCGCGTCACCCATCCGGTGGACCCGCAACGCGTTGGTCGAGCCGGGGATCCCGGGCGGGCTGCCGGCGACGATGACGACCTCCTCGCCGGTGGCGCAACGCCCCGAGTCGAGGAGCGCCTTGTCCACCTGCATCACCATCTCGTCGGTGTGCTCGACCTCGGGCGCCAGGAACGTCTCGACTCCCCACGTCAGCGCCAGTTGCGAGCGCACCGCCGGGTCCGGAGTGAACGCCAGCAGCGGCACCTCGGAGCGGTAACGGGCCAACCGGCGCGCGCTGTCCCCGCTGGCGGTGAACGCCACCAAGAACTTCGCGCCCACCCGTTCGGCCACCTCGGCCGCGGCCTTCGCGACGATGCCGCTGCGGGTCAGTGGGTCCCAGTCGATCGAGGACACCCGCACCAGGCCCTGGTGCTCGGTCGAGGTGATGATCCGTCGCATCACCTGCACGGCCTCGGTCGGGTAGGCGCCGACGCTCGTCTCGCCCGACAGCATCACCGCGTCGGAGCCGTCGAGCACGGCATTGGCGACGTCGGAGGCCTCCGCGCGGGTAGGCCGCGGAGCCGAGACCATCGACTCCAGCATCTGCGTCGCCACGATCACGGGCTTGGCGTTGAGACGTGCCTTCTCGATGATGCGCTTCTGCACCGTGGGTACGACCTCGAGCGGCATCTCCACGCCGAGGTCACCGCGCGCGACCATGAACCCGTCGAAGGCGTCGATGATCTCGTCGAGCTTGTCGATCGCCTGCGGCTTCTCGATCTTGGCGATCACGGGGAGGAAGACGCCTTCCTCCTCCATCACCTGTCGCACCTCGTCGGCGTCCTTCCCCGACCGTACGAACGACATCGCGATCATGTCAGCCCGAAGATGCAGAGCCCAGCGCAGGTCGGCGATGTCCTTCTCCGGCATCGCCGGAGCGCTGACGGCGACCCCAGGGAGGTTGATGCCCTTGTTGTTGCTCAGCCTGCCACCGACCTCGACGACGCAGTGCACGTCCGGCCCCTCGACCGACCGCACCCGCAACCGCACGTTGCCGTCGTCGATCAGCACGTCGTCGCCCGCAGCCACGTCGCCCGGCAGGCCCGAGTACGTCGTGGAGCACTCGCTGGCCGATCCCTCGATGTCGCGGGTGGTGATCGTGAAGCTGTCGCCTTCGGCAAGCTCCACCGGGCCGGACGCGAAGCGACCCAGCCGAATCTTCGGGCCCTGCAGGTCGACGAGAACACCGACTCCGTGGCCGCTGTCGTCGGCGGCCTGGCGGACCTGCTGGTACACCCGCTCGTGGTCGGCATAGCCGCCGTGGCTGAGGTTCAGCCGCGCGACGTCCATGCCGGCGTCGACGAGGTCACGGATCCGCTCGGTGGACGACGTCGACGGGCCGAGGGTACAAACGATCTTTGCTCTACGCACAGACCCGACCCTACCTGCCGCGCCGTACCGACCGAACACACGTCTCACCGTGTGCGGCTGCGCCTCGAAACGACCGGTCGGAGCACGCGACCGGCCTCACACCGTCAATGGTCGCGCGGTGGGCGGCACCGGCACCGGCAGCGCCGTCGTACCGGTGAGGTAGCGATCGACACCGGCTGCCGCCGCCCGTCCCTCGGCGATGGCCCATACGATCAGGGACTGCCCACGGCCGGCGTCACCGGCCGCGAACACGCCGTCCTCGCTGGTCATGTAGGAGTCGTCGCGGCTGACGTTGCCCCGCTCGTCGAGGTCGACCCCGAGCTGCTCGAGCACACCCGCCTGCTGCGGGCCGGTGAAGCCCATGGCGAACAGCACCAGGTCGGCCGGGATCTCCTGCTCGGTCCCGTCCACGGGCTCGAACCGGCCATCGACCGTGGAGACCTCGACCAGACGCAGCGCACGCACCTCACCGTCGTCGGTGCCGAGGAACTCTCGGGTGGACACGGCGTAGATTCGCTCGCCGCCCTCCTCGTGCGCCGCGGAGACCCGCATGATCATCGGGTACGTCGGCCAGGGCTGGTGCTCCGGCCGCTCGGCACCCGGCTCGGACATGATCTCGAGCTGAGTCACCGACGCGGCACCTTGCCGGTGCGCGGTGCCCAGACAGTCGGCGCCGGTGTCACCACCGCCGATGATCACCACGTGCTTGCCGGTGGCGACGATCTGGTTCTCGACCTGTTCGCCGAGCGCGGCACGGTTCGCCTGCGGGAGATACTCCATCGCCTGGTGGATGCCGCCGAGCTCACGTCCCGGCAGCGGCAGGTCGCGCCACACGGTGGCACCGGTCGCGATGACGACGCAGTCGTAACGCTCCCGCAACTGGGTGCCGGTGATGTCGGTGCCGATGTCGATGCCGGTGCGAAACACCGTGCCCTCGCGACGCATCTGGTCGATGCGGCGCTCGATGTGCCGCTTCTCCATCTTGAACTCGGGGATGCCGTAGTGCAGCAGACCACCGACGGCATCCGCACGCTCGTAGACCGCGACGGTGTGACCGGCGCGGGTGAGCTGCTGGGCGACCGCGAGCCCGGCCGGCCCGGAGCCGACCACGGCCACCGTCTTGCCGGTGAGGTAGTCCGGTGGTTGCGGCACGACGAATCCCTCGTCCCACGCACGGTCGATGATCGAGACCTCGACGTTCTTGATCGTCACCGGGTCCTGGTTGATGCCGAGCACACAGGAGGTCTCGCACGGTGCCGGGCACAGCCGTCCGGTGAACTCCGGGAAGTTGTTGGTGGCGTGCAGCCGCTCGATCGCGGCCTCCCAGTCATCTCGCCAGACCAAGTCGTTCCACTCCGGGATCAGGTTGCCCAGCGGGCAGCCCTGGTGGCAGAACGGGATGCCGCAGTCCATGCAGCGGCCCGCCTGCTTGCCGATGATCGGCAGCAGCACGCGGCCGGCGTCGTCGGGGTATACCTCGTCCCAGTCCTGGAGCCGCTCCTCCACCGGGCGGCGCTTGGCCACCGCACGCGGAGTGGTCAGGAAGCCCTTCGGATCAACCACTGATCGCTCCCATCATGCGTGCGGTCGTCTCGTCCTCGGAGAGGCCCTCGGCCTGGGCGGCCGCCTGGGCGTCGAGAACCCGCCGGTAGTCGCGGGGCATCACCTCGGTGAAGCGCAGTACCGATCTCCCCCAGTCCTGGAGAAGCGCTGCAGCGACCGTGGAGCCGGTTTCCTCGTGGTGTCGTTGCACGACGTCGTGCAAACCGTCCGCGTCTGCGACGGCGCTCAGCTCGACCATGTCGTGGTTGACCCGGTCCTCGTCGAGGTCGAGCACGTAGGCCACTCCCCCGGACATGCCGGCGCCGAAGTTGCGCCCGTTGGGACCGAGTACGACGACCAGGCCGCCGGTCATGTACTCCACGCCGTGGTCGCCGACGCCCTCGACGACGGCGGTGGCACCGGAGTTGCGGACACAGAACCGCTCGCCGACCTGGCCGCGGATGAAGATCTCGCCGCTCGTCGCGCCGTAGCCGATGACGTTGCCGGCGATGATGTGGTCCTCGGCCACAAACGTCGCCGACCGGTCGGGACGCAGCACGATCCGCCCACCCGACAGCCCCTTGCCGAGGTAGTCGTTGGCGTCGCCCTCGAGCCGAAGTGTCACACCAGGTGGCACGAAAGCACCGAACGACTGTCCGGCCGACCCGGTGAAGGTCAGGTCGATGGTCTCGTCCGGCAGCCCGTCGCCGCCGTAGCGCTTGGTGATCTCGTGGCCGAGGATCGCGCCGACGGTGCGGTTGACGTTGCGTACCCGCAGCTGAGCACGCACGGGCTCGCCACGCTCGAGCGCGTCGGCGCACAGCTTGACCAGCTCGTTGTCGAGTGCCTTGTCCAGACCGTGGTCCTGAGCGACGACTTGGTGGCGGGCCGCGCCCGCGGGCAGGTCGGGGACGTGCAGCACCGGTGCGAGATCGAGCCCGCCGGCCTTCCAGTGCTCGACCGCGGCCCGAGTGTCGAGTAGGTCGGCCTGTCCGATCGCCTCGTCGAGGCTGCGGAAGCCGAGCTCGGCGAGCAGCTCGCGCACCTCCTCGGCGATGAACTGGAAGAAGTTGACCACGTGCTCGGCCTTGCCCGTGTAACGCTCCCGCAGCACCGGGTTCTGGGTCGCGACACCCACCGGGCAGGTGTCGAGGTGACAGACCCGCATCATGATGCAGCCCGATACCACCAGCGGCGCGGTCGAGAAGCCGAACTCCTCCGCGCCGAGCAGCGCGGCGACGACCACGTCGCGGCCGGTCTTGAGCTGGCCGTCGGTCTGCACCACGATGCGGTCGCGCAGCCCGTTGAGCAACAGTGTCTGCTGGGTCTCGGCCAGCCCCAGCTCCCACGGCCCGCCGGCGTGCTTCAACGAAGTCAGCGGCGACGCTCCCGTGCCACCGTCGTGGCCGGAGATCAGCACGACGTCAGCGTGCGCCTTCGACACTCCCGCGGCGACGGTGCCGACTCCGACCTCGCTGACCAGCTTCACGTGGACGCGCGCGCTCGGGTTGGCGTTCTTCAGGTCGTGGATCAGCTGCGCGAGGTCCTCGATCGAGTAGATGTCGTGGTGCGGCGGCGGCGAGATCAGGCCCACGCCG
The DNA here is from genome assembly GCA_035690425.1 of Nocardioidaceae bacterium. Lineage (GTDB taxonomy): Bacteria > Actinomycetota > Actinomycetes > Propionibacteriales > Nocardioidaceae > DASSKO01. Next base: position 8,970 of record DASSKO010000092.1, on the reverse strand, counting down.
GGCGTGGAGTGCCGGGTGCGGGCGATCCACGGATACACCTTGTGACCGGGCAGCTGGCCGCCCTCGCCGGGCTTGGCACCTTGCGCCATCTTGATCTGGATGTCATCGGAGTTGGTGAGATACTCGGCGGTCACCCCGAAGCGACCCGACGCGACCTGCTTGATCGCGCTGCGCCGTTCGGGGTCGTGCAGCCGCTCGGCGTCCTCACCGCCCTCACCGGTGTTCGACTTGCCGCCCAGCCGGTTCATCGCGATCGCCAGCGTCTCGTGCGCCTCCTGGCTGATCGACCCGTAGGACATCGCACCGGTGGAGAACCGCTTGACGATGGACTCGACCGGTTCCACCTCTGCGAGCGGCACCGCAGCGCGCTCACCGGTCCTGAGCCGGAACAGGCCGCGCAGCGTCATCAGCCGCTCGGACTGGTCGTCGACGGCCTGCGTGTACTGCTTGAAGATGTCGTAACGGCCCGACCTGGTGGAGTGCTGCAGCCGGAACACCGTCTCGGGGTCGAACAGGTGCGGCTCACCCTCCCGGCGCCACTGGTACTCGCCACCGATCTCGAGGTCGCGGTGCGCGGCCGGGATCCCGTTGACGGGGTAGGCCTTGTGGTGGCGCAGGACGACCTCGCGCGCGACGACGTCGAGCCCGACCCCGCCGAGCTTGGACGTCGTACCCGTGAAGTAGCGGTCGACCAGCTCCTGGGAGAGGCCGACGGCCTCGAAGATCTGCGCGCCGGTGTAAGAAGCGACCGTGGAGACGCCCATCTTGCTCATCACCTTCAGCACGCCCTTGCCCAGCGCCTTGACGAGCCGCTTGACGGCGTCGTCGGGGTGGACGCCGGGAAGGAACACGCCGCGGCGGGCCAGGTCCTCGACCGACTCCATGGCCAGGTAGGGGTTGACCGCTGCAGCGCCGTACCCGATGAGCAGCGCGACGTGGTGCACCTCGCGCACGTCACCGGCCTCGACCAGCAGCCCGACCTGGGTGCGGGTCTTCTCGCGCACCAGGTGGTGGTGCACGGCGGCGGTGAGCAGCAGCGACGGGATCGGCGCCAACTCGGCCGTGGAGTGCCGGTCGGAGAGCACGATCACGCGCGCGCCGTCGGCGATGGCGGCCGACACCTCGGCACAGATCTCGTCGAGGCGGTCGGCGAGGCCGGCGGCTCCCGTGTCGACCCCGAAGAGGCCACGCACGATGTGCGTCGCGTAACCCGGCAGGTCGCCGTCGCGGTTGATGTGGCGAATCTTGGCGAGGTCGTCGTTGTCGATCACCGGGAACGGCAGGACTAGCTGCCGGCACGACGCCGGGCCCGGCTCGAGCACGTTGCCCTCGGGGCCGATCGAACCGTAGAGGGAGGTCACCAGCTCCTCGCGGATCGCGTCGAGCGGTGGGTTGGTCACCTGCGCGAAGAGCTGGCTGAAGTAGTCGAAGAGGAGCCGCGGCCGGTCCGACAACGCCGCGATCGGGGTGTCGGTGCCCATCGAGCCGATCGGCTCGGCACCATTGAGACCCATCGGCGTCAGCAGCACCCGCAGCTCTTCCTCGGTGTAGCCGAAGACCTGCTGCCGGCGGGTCACCGAGGCATGGGTGTGCACGACGTGCTCGCGTACGGGGAGATCCTCGAGCCGAATCAGCCCCGCGTGCAACCACTCGCCATAGGGCTGCTCGCGGGCCAGCGTGGACTTGATCTCCTCATCCTCGATGATGCGGTGCTCATCGACATCGGCCAGGAACATCCGGCCCGGCTGCAACCGTCCCTTGCGCACGACCTTCTCGGGGTCGATGTCGAGTACGCCGACCTCGGAGGCCAGGACCACCAGGCCGTCGTCGGTGACCCAGTAGCGACTGGGGCGCAGACCGTTGCGGTCGAGCACGGCACCGATCTGCGAGCCGTCGGTGAACACGACCGACGCAGGTCCGTCCCAGGCCTCCATCATGGTGGAGTGGAACTCGTAGAAGCTGCGGAGCTCCGCGCTCATCTCGGTGTTGTTCTCCCACGCCTCCGGGATCATCATCAGCACCGAGTGCGGGAGGCTGCGACCGCCGAGGTGCAGCAGCTCGAGCACCTCGTCGAACGACGCCGAGTCGGACGCTCCCGTAGTGCAGATGGGGAACAGCCGCTCGAGGTCTGCAGCGCTCCCACGCTCTCCGCTGGCTGGCGCGGGGCTCGCGAACAGCTCACTGCGTAGCAGTGCTTCGCGTGCCCGCATCCAGTTGCGGTTGCCCATCACGGTGTTGATCTCACCGTTGTGCGCGATGAACCGGAAGGGGTGCGCCAGCGGCCAGCTCGGGAAGGTGTTGGTGGAGAAGCGCGAATGCACGACCGCCAGCGCGGACGCGAACCGCTCGTCGACCAGGTCCGGAAAGACGTTGTCGAGCTGTTCGGGCGTGAGCATGCCCTTGTAGGCGATCGTGCGCGAGGACAGGGAGGGGAAGTAGACGTCGAGCTCCCGCTCGGCGCGCTTGCGCAGGCAGAAGGCGAGCCGCTCCAGCTTCATCCCCGTCACCTGTCCGGCGGCCGCCGAGACGAAGAGCTGCTTGAAGCTCGGCATCACCGACCGGGCGGTCACGCCGAGGGAGCTGGCGTCGACGGGTAGGTCACGCCACCCGACCACCTGCAAGCCCTCCTCGGCTGCGATCTCCTCGATCCGCTGCTGCGCCTTGACCACGTCGTCGTCCGAGCCCGGGATGAACGCCGTACCCGCCGCGTAGGACGGCGCCGGCGGAAGGTCGAAGTCGCACACCGCGCGGAAGAAGGTGTCCGGGATCTGCAGCAGGAGGCCGGCGCCGTCGCCGGAGTCAGGCTCGGCGCCGGCGGCGCCGCGGTGGTCCAGGTTGCGCAGGGCCACGAGCGACTGCTGCACGATCTCGTGGCTGGGCTGTCCGGTCAGGGTCGCGACGAAGGCGACACCGCAGGCGTCGTGCTCGTGGCGACCGTCGTAGAGGCCTTGGGGCGGCGGGATTGCTCGCATGGGGCACCTCACCCGTCGTCATCGCAGGTACATGTCCGGGCGATATGTGGCGGTTCTTTTGCCTGCCGTTGTTGCGCTGCCGTGGCTGGTGTCACAGGTGTGGCGTTTGCCTCGGCTAGGGACGACGTTGGCCCTGATACGGCGGATCCCGAGCCTACACGACCTCACGAAGAAGGCCGAAAACCGTCTCATCCGAGGCTGGCGCCAACCAGACTGCCGAAGAGATAGGTCACCCCCGCGGCGAGTCCGCCGAGCACGAGCTGGCGCAGCCCGGAGTACCACCACGGCCGGCTGGTGACCCTGGCCACGACGGCACCGCACCCGAACAGGGCGATCAGCGTGAGGAGCAGGCCGGGCAGCAGCACTGTGGCGCCCGCCAGGTAGGGAAGGAGGGGCACCGCGGCACCGGCCGCGAACGCGAAGAACGACGACAGTGCCGCCAGCGCCGGAGAAGGCAGGTCGTCCGGGTCGACACCGAACTCCTCCATGGCATGCACCGAGACCGCGCGGTCGATGTCGGTGTGCACCTGCGCCGCCATCCGGCGGGCGGTCGCGGCGTCGACGCCCTTGCCCACATACATCTGGGCGAGCTCAGCCGTTTCGGTGTCCGGATGCGCCATGATCTCGCGGCGTTCGATCTGGACCTGCTGAGTGGCGAACTCGGACTGGCTGGCGACGGAGGTGTACTCCCCCGCCGCCATCGAGAACGCACCCGCGGCGAGCCCGGCGAGCCCCGCGAGCACCACCGCCTGCTGGTTGTCACCGCCGGTGCCGCCGGCCATGCCGGAGAGCAGCGCGAAGTTGGAGACGAGGCCGTCCATCGCGCCGAACACGGCCGGACGCAGCCACCCTCCGGTGACGTCGGGGTGCTCGTGACCGACGGCCCCGCCGGGGCTCTCGGTATAACCGGCCGTCGTACTCACGGCCGCCACATTAGCCCTGTGTACAGGCGTTTTCACCCAAGGTCAGGCTTGCCTACTCAGGCTCCGTGGGCGTGGCCCATGCCGCGGCCGGCTGCTGCCACGAGACGGTGGAGAGGCGGGCGTCCCGGCGCCGTCTTCCTGCGGGTTGGCGACCTTCCCGCAGCTGAGATGCTCCGAATTGCCCGACTTGCCGGATTCATCGGATGCCCCGGTGCAGGAAGGTGGCTTCACCGCAGGAAGGGACGTGGCGGGAGCGGCGGGGTACGTCGATGGCGTCGGTCAGTGTCTGTCGGACGTGGACCCGGTGCCGGTGTCGGTGCCACTGCCGGTGCCGGTGTCGGTGCCGGTGTCGGTGCCGGTGTCGGTGCCGGTGTCGGTGTCAGAGCCGCCCCGCCCGGCCTCGACGTCCCCGCCGTCCACAGCTCCCTCGACGCCGGCTCGGCCTGCGGCGACACGTCGGTCGACCACGGCCTCGCGGCCCCGGTGCCTGCGCGCGGAGCGGAGGAAGAACCCCAGCGCCAGCAGGAACACGATGATCGAGGTCCATACATTGAGCCGCAGGCCGAAGACGTGGTTGACCGTGTCGATGCGCAGGTACTCGATCCAGCCGCGGCCGGCGGTGTAGGCCATCACATACAGCCAGAACACCCGGCCGAAGCCGAGCTTGAAGCGGCGGTCGGCCCATAGCAGCAGCCCCACCACGCCGAGGTTCCAGAAGAACTCGTAGAGGTAGGTGGGATGGAAGGTCTCGTACTGCTCGTAGCCCGGGGGACGGTTCTCCGGGTCGATCTCCAGCGCCCACGGCAGTGTCGTCGGGCGGCCGAACAGCTCTTGGTTGAACCAGTTGCCCCAGCGGCCGATGGCTTGGGCGAGCGCGAGTCCGGGCGCCACCGCGTCGGCGAACGCGGTGAACGTGACGCCATTGCGGCGACAGCCGATGTAGGCACCGATCGCGCCGCCGGAGATCGCTCCCCAGATCCCGATGCCGCCCTGCCAGATGTAGAGCGCCTCGATCGGTTCCCGTCCGGGGCCGAAGTAGAGCTGGTAGTCGGTGACGACGTGGTAGAGCCGGGCACCGACGAGCCCGAACGGCACCGCCCACACCGCGACGTCGGCCACCGTGCCCGGGCGGCCACCACGCGCAACGAAGCGCTTGTTGCCCAACCAGATGGCGGCGAAGACGCCGACGATGATGCACAGCGCGTAGGCCCGGAGCGGGAACGGCCCGATGTGCCAGACACCCTGGTCGGGGCTGGGTATCGCGTGCACCACGAGCGCGTGCGCGACCGCGGCGGGATCGGTCGACGCGGCAGTCGTCGGCGCAATCGTCGGCGCAATCGTCGGCGCAGTCATCAGCGCAGTCATCAGGTCCGTCATCGGGGCTGAACCTACCTAGTCAGCCCTGCTGCTGCTCGACCAGCCGGGTGATGTCGGTGACCAGGTCGCCTACCGAGGTGCCCTGGGTCCAGACCACCTGGGCCCGGTCGTCCGCTCCGATGCCGATGATCTGGCTGCCGTGGCCCACCTCGTAACCACCGCTGGGTAGCCGCCTGGTCCCTTCGATCGGGACGCCGAGCGACTGCGCCACCTTCTCGATCCGGCTCAACGGCCCCGTGACCCCCTCGAACGACGGGTCGAAGCGGTCGAGGTAGGCACGGATGACCTCGGGGGTGTCGCGTTTGGGGTCGGAGGTAATGAACACCATCTGCACCTGCTCGGCGATCTCCGGCTCGAGCCGGGTCATCGCCGAGGCGATGTCGGCCATCACGAGGTTGCAGATGTCGGGACAGTTCGTGTAGCCGAAGAAGACCAGCGTCACCGCCCGCGTGGTGTCGGCCACCAGGTCGAACGGCTCACCCGCGGTGTCGGTCAGCTGCACCGACGGCAGCGGGTAGGGATCGGGGAGGCCGGCACCGCGGTAGCCGTCGTGGTCGTTGCCGCCCTGGTGCACCGCCCCCCCAGGGTTGTCGGCCTGCGGCACGCTTTGCGCACCCGGGGAGCAACCGGCCGCCAGGGCGAGCGCCGCGGCGACTCCGGCGACGCGCGCCAGTCGGCCGCGCAGGGCAGGACACAATGCAGTCACAGCTGGACCAACCCTCACCGAGCTCCGGAAGTTCCCGTTGCCGGGTCGCGAGACTCGTCGGAGGCGCGGCCGCGCACGCCGTCGGCAAGGTCTCGCGCCAGCTCATCGACCCCCGCGGGCCCGGCGCCGTCCAGCAGCCGCCGCACGAAGGCGGAGCCCACGATCACGCCGTCGGCGTACCCGGCCACCTCGGCAGCCTGCGCGCCGTTGGACACTCCGAGCCCGACGCCGACCGGCAAGGTGCCGACCTGCCGGACGCGGGACACCAGCTCGGGTCCGCGGGCGCTGGTCTGCGCACGGGCTCCGGTCACACCCATCACCGACGTGGCGTAGACGAAGCCTGAGCATGCCTGCGTCGTCATCGCGATCCGCCGCTGCGTCGACGACGGGGAGACCAAGAAGATGCGGTCGAGACCGTGCGCCTGCGAGGCCGCCACCCACTCGTCGGCCTCGTCGGGGACCAGGTCGGGCGTGATCAGGCCAGCCCCCCCGGCGGCAGCCAGGTCACGAGCGAACGCGTCGACGCCGTAGCGCTCGACGGGGTTCCAGTAGGTCATCACCACGGTCGGGACGGCGTCTGCGATCGCCGCCACCGTGCGCAATACGTCGCGGGTGCGGGTGCCGCCGGCCAGGGACGCCTCCGCGGCCGCTTGGATGGTGGGCCCGTCCATGACCGGGTCGCTGTAGGGCAGCCCAACCTCGACGAGGTCGACACCACCGGCGACCATCGCCCGCAGCGCCTCGATACATCCGTCGTACGACGGGAAGCCGGCGGGCAGGTATCCCACGAGCAGGCCACGGCCGTCGCTGCGTGCGGCGGCGAACGCCTCGTCGACCCGGCTCATACCTGCCCGCCCATCGTGTCGGCGTCCGCACCGTCGAGGCCGGCCTCGTCGACCAGGCCGAACCAGCGGGCGGCGGTGTCCATGTCCTTGTCACCGCGGCCGGACAGGCACACCAGCACAGTGGCCTCGGGACCGAGCTCACGGGCGACGTCGAGCGCTCCGGCCACGGCGTGAGCAGACTCGATCGCAGGGATGATGCCCTCCGTGCGCGAGAGTAACGCCATCGCCTCCATCGCCTGGGCGTCGGTGATCGGCCGGTAGCTCGCCCGCCCGGACTGCGACAGCCAGGAGTGCTCGGGCCCCACGCCGGGGTAGTCCAGGCCGGCCGAGATCGAATGTGACTCGACAGTCTGACCGTCCTCGTCCTGCAGCAGGTAGGACCGGGCTCCGTGCAGCACGCCGATGTCGCCCTGGGTGATCGTGGCGGCGTGCCGTCCGGTCTCGACGCCGTCGCCCCCTGCTTCGAACCCGTAGAGAGCCACACCCTCGTCGGGCACGAAGGCCGAGAACAGCCCGATCGCGTTGGAGCCACCTCCGACGCAGGCCACGGCGGCGTCGGGCAGCGAGCCGGTCAGGTCCAGGCACTGTGCCCGCGCTTCGTCGCCGATGCCGCGGCAGAAGTCGCGGACCATCGCGGGGAAGGGGTGGCCGCCGGCTGCGGTGCCGAGCAGGTAGTGGGTGTCGTCGACGTTGGTGACCCAGTCGCGCAGCGCCTCGTTGATGGCGTCCTTGAGCGTGCGGCTGCCGGATTTCACCGGGACGACCTCGGCGCCGAGCAGACGCATCCGGGCCACGTTGAGGGCCTGCCGCTCGGTATCGACCTCGCCCATGTAGACGACGCAGTCCAGACCGAGGTAGGCGCAGGCCGTCGCGGTGGCGACGCCGTGCTGACCGGCGCCGGTCTCGGCGATCACCCGCTGCTTGCCCATCCGCTTGGTCAGCAGCGCCTGCCCGAGCACGTTGCGGACTTTGTGGGCACCGGTGTGGTTGAGGTCCTCGCGCTTGAGCAGCATCCGCGCGCCGGCCACCTGGGAGAGGTGGGTGGCGTCGTAGAGCAGGCTGGGTACCCCGGCGTACTCGGACAGCATCTTGGTGAACTCGGCTGTGAAGGTGTCGTCGGCCATCGCGTCGCGCCAGTGCTGCTCGAGCTCGTCGAGCGGGCCGATCAGCGCCTCGGGCATGAACCGGCCACCGAACCGGCCGAAGTGTCCCCGCGCGTCGGGCCCGGCCGCCCGCGCCGTGTCTGGGGTCTGTGTCATGTCTGCTCACTCCCGGCAGCGATCATCTCGGCCACGGCCTGCCGTGGCATGTCCTTGGTCACCAGAGCCTCGCCCACGAGTACGACGTCGGCGCCGGCCGCGCCGAACCTGGCGACGTCGGCCGGTCCGCGGATGCCCGACTCGGCCACCAGCACCGGCCCCTCGGGGACGAGCGGAGCGAGCCGGTCGAACGCCGACGGGTCGACCTCCAACGTCTTCAGGTTACGTGCATTGATGCCGATCAGCTCAGCCCCGAGGTCGACCGCGCGCTCGAGCTCGACCTCATCGTGCACCTCAACCAGGGCGGTCAGGCCCAGCTCGGCCGCGTGGCGGTGCAGCAGGTACAGCGCCTCCTGGTCGAGCGCGGCGACGATCAGCAGCACCAGGTCGGCCCCGGCAGCGCGTGCCTCGACGAGCTGGTACGGCTCGACGATGAAGTCCTTGCGCAGCAGCGGTGTCGACACCGCCGCCCGGACGGCACGCAGATCGTCGAGGCTGCCGCCGAACCGCCGCTGCTCGGTCAGCACGCTGATGGCGTGCGCGCCGCCGGCGGCGTACTCGCGAGCCAGCGCGGCGGGGTCACCGATCGGGGCGAGGTGTCCCTTGCTGGGACTGGACCGTTTCACCTCGGCGATCAGCGAGACGCCCGGCCCGGTGAAGGCGGGCATCGGGTCACGCGGTGCCGGTGCGGCCGCCGCCGCGGCCTCCACCTCCGCGAGCGGTGCGGCGTCCTCGCGCTCGGCGAGGTCGGCACGGACACCGGTGATGATGTCGTCGAGGACACTCATGCTGACAGGGCCTTTCGCTCGGGGGCCTTTCGCTCGGGGGCCTTTCGCTCGGAAGCCTTGCGGTCAGGGGGCGAGCCAGGAGCCGACGCCCAGGTTGCGC
>DASSKO010000091.1:0-56154 GCA_035690425.1 Nocardioidaceae bacterium | reverse complement strand
CACGGAACCGTAAAAGACGTGCGGTGGCGGGTAGGGGGTGAGGCGGCATGACCGACCGCATCGCGAGCGAGCGCGGGGACTCCCGCCTCGGGCTGGTCGTCACGCATCGGCGATACGTGCCGTACTCACACGCTCACTACGCCGGCAACCTCGTCGACGGAGCCTACGTGCTCGCCCTGTTCGGTGACGTCGCCACCGACGTGTGCATCCAGACCGACTCCGACGAGGGACTGTTCGCGTCGTACTCGCAGGTGCAGTTCCGCGAGGCCGTACGTGCCGGTGACGTGCTGGAGGTGGTGGCGACGGTGACACGAGTCGGCAACCGCAGCCGCGAGATCGACTTCCAGGCACGCGTGGTCTGCCGCGGACGGCCCGCGGGGCCGGTCTCGGCGGGGCCCGACTCCGCAGGGCCAGACTCGGCGGGGCCCGACTCCGCGGCCGAGGTGCTGGGTGAGCCGCTCACGGCCGTGACGGCCACCGGCACCGTCGTCGTGCCGGCGAAGAGCTGATTCACAGGCCCTCGGCGTGTCGCCGACGGACACGCCGCGCCGGATGCAATTTGGGCAGACTGGCGTGCTCGGCGGCCGGCCGCTGTGACCTGCGCAGACGCACGACGCCGCAGGTCACCCGGGGGTTGACAGCACCAGCCGATGTTCGCGAAGGTTCCGGAGTCCACCGCGCAGGCCACACCATTCGGCGGCGTCCAGGGGGCCGTGGGGAAAACGGCGAGCGACCACGACCTTTCGTCCCCACGGCAGACCGGCCGTCCCGGATCGGGTGGGGTGTGACTCGGATTGAGCCCGGTGCCCAGTAGACAACGGACTCGTCGCCCGCAGCCAGCGAGCGAGAGTTCGGTCCGAAGGGCTCGGGCTCTTTCCGTATCCTGGTCCGACTCCCACAGGACACTCACAAAGGATCCGTGTGCATCCCCTGCTCCGAGTCGGGCTCGCTGCTGCGTTGGGCGTGTGCCTGGCGCTCGCCATGCCGCCACTGGGGTGGTGGCCGCTCGCCCTGGTCGCCGTCGGCGGGCTTGCGCTGATGTGCCACCACGTGTCCATGGCGAAGGGCGCACTGGCCGGCTCGGTCTTCGGGTTCACTTTCATGCTCGTGTGCATGTGGTGGCTGCACGTCGTCGTACCCGGTATCCAGTTCGCGATCGCCGTGGCCGAGGTGCCGTTCTTCGCACTGCTGGGGCTGTCGCTGGCAGCAACCTCCCGGCTGCCGGCCTGGCCGCTGTGGGGCGCCTCCGCCTGGGTGGCCATGGAAGTCCTGCGCGGCAACGTCCCGTTCGGCGGGTTCCCGTGGGCTCGTCTGGGCACCGCCTTCGTCGACACCCCCGTGGTCGGCTGGTCGCGCTATCTCGGTGAGGGCGGGCTGACGCTGGTCGTGGCGTTGGCCTCGATCCTGCTGGCGGCGTCGGTCGTCTGCTTCCGTCGCTGGGCGGTGGTCCATGCCCGCCGCTGGGCAGCCGCCTCGGCCGGCGCGGCGGTGGCCCTGCTGGCGGCCGCCGCGCTGCTGCCGGTCGGGCTCGCGGGCCCGGGCGGTCGGACCCTGACCGTCGCGGTGGTCCAGGGCGACGTGCCCGGCAAGGGTCTGAACTCATTCTCCGAACCACGCGTGACGCTGCGAAACCATGTCGAAGCGACGCGGGAGCTGGCCGCGGACGTCGACACCGGCCGGGTGCCGGCACCCGACGTGGTGATCTGGCCGGAGAACGCCAGCGATATCGACCCGCTGCGCTACGAGCAGGCGGGCGCGCTGATCCAGCAGGCCGTCGACGCCGTCGCAGCGCCGGTCGTCGTCGGTGCGGTCACGCTCGGCCCCGGACCGAACGACGTACAGGGCACGGGGATCGTCTGGCAGCCCTCCACCGGCCCTGCCGACCACTACGCCAAACACAAGCTGGTGCCGTTCGGGGAGTGGGTGCCGTTCCGCGCGGCGCTGACGCCGCTCATCCCGCTGCTGGAGTCGGAGATCCCGCGCGACTTCGTGCCCGGCACCCGGCCCGGCGTCCTCGACGTGGGCGAGCTGACCGTCGGGGCGGTGATGTGCTTCGAGGTCGCCTACGACGCGGCCATCCGCGACGTCACCCGCGGGACAGTCGACCTGCTCGCGGTGCAGACCAACAACGCCACCTACCTCGGCACCGACCAGCTGGAACAGCAGTGGGCGATCACCCGGATGCGGGCGGTCGAGACCGGCCGTGCCGTCGCGGTGGCCGCGACCACCGGCATCAGCGGCGTGATCGCGCCCGACGGTGAGGTGGTCGAGCGCACCGAGTCACGTGCCCAGCAGGTGATCGTCGCCGAGGTGCCGGCGGCGGAGGGGACCACCCTCGGCGTCCGCATCGGTGCCGCCGTCGCGACCGTCTCGACGGTAGTGGCAGGCTTGGCCACGTTGACGGCAGTCATCGTGCTCAGACGTCGAAGGGAGACGCTGCGTGTCCGGTGACCAGACGTTGGTGCTGGTGCCGACCTACAACGAGGCGGGCAACATTCGCAGTACCGTGGAGCGCCTCCGCGCCGCGGTACCGTCGGCGCAGGTGCTGGTCATCGACGACAACTCGCCCGACGGCACCGGAGACATCGCCGACCGGCTGGCGGCACGAGACGCACATGTCGAGGTGTTGCACCGTGCCGGTAAGGGCGGCCTCGGGCTGGCCTACCTGGCCGGGTTCGACTGGGGCATCCGGCGCGGATACGACGTACTCGTGCAGATGGACGCCGACGGCTCCCACCTGCCCGAGCAGCTGCCCGGGCTGCTCGGGCCGCTGGGCGATCCGCGGCTCGGCGCGGACCTGGTGCTCGGTGCTCGGTGGGTGCCCGGCGGCAGCGTGCAGCACTGGCCGTGGACCCGCGAGTTGCTGTCCCGCGGCGGCAACCAGTTCGCCCGGCTCGCCCTCGGCATCGGTGTGCGGGACGCGACGTCGGGCTTCCGTGCCTGGCGGCGCGCCGCCCTGCAGGCAATCGACCTCGACGACGTGTCCTCACAGGGCTACTGCTTCCAGATCGACCTGACCCGTCGTGCACTGGGCGTCGGACTGCACGTGGTCGAGGTGCCGATCCGGTTCGTCGAGCGCGTCGAGGGACAGTCCAAGATGACGCACGCGATCGTGCGCGAAGCCATCTGGCGGGTGACCATCTGGGGCGCGACCGCCAGGCTCCGCGGGCTGTCGCGCACACTGGCCCGGCCATGCTTGCGTCGTAGGGCACACTGAGACCATGCCTTGGTCGTTGCTCGCCGCCGCGTTCCTCGGGGTTCCGCTGCTGGAGATCTTCCTGATCATCCAACTGGGCCAGGAGATCGGTGCCCCGTTGACGATCGCGCTGCTGCTGGTCGACTCGGCGATCGGGGCGTGGATCGTCAAACGCGAGGGGCAGCGCGCGTGGGCGGCGCTTCGCACGGCGGTCACCACCGGGCAGCTGCCACGCAACGAGCTCGCCGACGCGGCGCTCGTGCTCGTCGGCGGCACCCTGCTGCTCACTCCCGGGTTCGCCAGCGACTTCACCGGCTTCTTCTTCATGCTTCCGCCCACACGTCCGCTGGCCCGCCGCCTGCTGTTCTGGTTCCTCGCTCGGCGCGCGGAGCGGGTGGCGTCGCGGATGACGGCACGTCGGATGGGCGACACATCCGTCGTACGCGGACACGTGGTCGACGACGAGCGTCGCTGACCTACGGATGCCGCCCTGACTGTGCCGCCACAACCGCCGCAGGTCAGGCGGTCCGGGCTCAGGCCGTCTTCTTGCTCCGGGTACGGCGGTGCAGGTGCGGGGGCCCCACCGCGCCGCTGCGCAGCAGGTCGAGCCGCTCCGACAGGAGCTCCTCCAGCTCGGTCTCGGAGCGACGCTCGCAGAGCATGTCCCAGTGCGTACGCACCGGCTTCTCCTTCTTCAGCTCCGGCTCGGCACCGTCGACCAGGTGCGCCTCTGCGCTGCACCGCGGACACTCCCAGCCGAGGGGGATCTCAGCCTCCTGCGACATCGGGATCTCGAACTCGTGACCGTTGACACAGGCGTACGCCACCTGCTGGCGCGGAGCGAACTCGATACCGCGCTCGTCCTCGAAGCTCTGGCCGCCCAGCCGCGCACCACGCAGAACTCGGTCAGACATATGGTCGGCCTCCCGGTAAGGTTGCTCTGTTGCTTCGGTCTCTCCGCGACGCTGGCGTCCCGGCTATAGATCGCAACGTCGGCGACCCCGGGATGATTCCCGCTTTGGCGCCTCTCATGCACTCCCACACCCGTCCGGCCCCGCGGACGCGTCCGGCCGCGAGACGCGGCCAGCGGCGGTCAGCGGCGGTCAAAGCACCGACGGCAGCCGGTTTCCCGCGTCGCGAACCCCGCGTGTGGGGTCGACTCGCCACAGCAGCACCAGCCCCACCAGGAAGAACAGCATCAGCGCGATCAGCGCCGGCCGGTAGGAGTCGGCCCACTGGTGGACCAGGCCGAACACGAGCGTGCCCAGCCATGACGTGCCCCGCTCACAAGCCTGGTAGAGGCTGAAGTACTCGCCCTCACGCCCACGCGGGATCAGCTGGCTGAAGAACGACCGGGACAGCGCCTGGGTGCCTCCGAGCACTACGCCGATGGCCACGGCGAGCGCCAGGAAGGGCAGGATGCGTCCCGCGGGCAGCAGGTAGCCGAACGAGACGATCATCACCCAGCCGAACAGCCCGGCCATGATGGTCTTGCGGCTGCCGGCACGCCGGGCGATGCGGCCGAAGAGCAGTGCGCCACCGAACGCGACGAACTGCACCAGCAGGATCGTGCCGATGAGGACCTCGGTCTCGAATCCCAGCTCCTTCTCGCCGTACACGGACGCGGAGGCGATGACGGTCTGGACGCCGTCGTTGTAGAACAGGTAGGCGGCCAGGAAGGTCAACGTCATCGGGTAGGACCGCGCCTCCCGCAGCGTGGTGACCAGCTGCCCGAAGCTGTCGCGCACCACCCCACCGGGGGTGTCGACCACGTGCTCGGGGGGACGGTCGCGCAGCCCGAGGAACGGGATCACGGTGAATCCCGCCCACCACGCCGCCGCGGTCAGCATGCTGATGCGCACCGCTGTCGTGGTGTCGAGCCCGAGCTCGTCGTCGAACGTCACGATCGCGAGGTTGACCGCGAGCAGCAGCCCACCGCCGAGGTATCCCAGCGCCCAGCCACGCGAGGACACCGCGTCGCGCTCGTCCGGCCCGGCCACCTCGCACAGAATCGCGTCGTAGACGACGAGGGACGAGCCGAGGCACAGGTTTGCCACGACCAGCAGCACCGCACCGAGCTCCCACCCGCCGCCGGTCACGAAGAACATGCAGGCCGCGGCCAGACTGCCCGCCCAGGCGAACCGGGCCAGCAGGTGCTTCTTGCGCGCCGACCGGTCCGCGAGCGCACCCACCACCGGCAGCACCAGCGCGGAGAGCACGGTCGCCACGGTCACCACGTAGAACACGAGGGAGCCGGGCGACACCGCCACCCCCAGCACGTCGAGGTCGGTGCTGCAGGGGTCGGCCGGGGTGCTCGGCTGCCCGCACGCAGCGGTCTCGGCGACGCTGGTGAGGTACGGCGCGAACAGCACGGTGGCGATCGTGGTGACGTAGGCGGAGTTCGCCCAGTCGTACCAGTACCACGCCCGACGCTCCTGCTCCCGCTCGCGCGAGGACAGCGAGGAGCCGCTGGCCAGTCCGTGTCCGTCGGCCGGAGAGGGCGGGGTCATCATGCCCGCGCCGCGTTCCACTGGCCGCGTGCGACCAGCACATCGCGCAGGATGTCGATCCGGTCGCTGATGATTCCGTCGACCCCGAGGTCGAGCAGTCGGTGCATCGTGGCGACGTCGTTCACCGTCCAGACCTGCACCACGGCGCCGTGCTCGTGCACCCGGCGGACGAAGCGCGCCGTCACCAGCCGCGGCGTTCGCCGGCGCAGCATCCGCAGCGGGCCACGCAACGGCAGGTACGGCGGGACCTGCACACATGGCACACCGGCCGGCAGCAGCCACCGGCGCAGCCGCCGCGACGGCACGAACGCCAGCACCGCCACGCCGGCCGGGCCCATCGCGGTCGCGGCCTGCGCGCCGAGAAGCCGCCGTGCCCGGCGCAGCCGTGCGGTCGAGAAGGACGCGACACAGACCCGGTCCAGCGCGTCCGCCTCCCGCAGCAGGGTGACCAGCGGCGCGATCGCGGACTCCGACTTGATGTCGATGTTCCACCGGACGTCCGGCCACGCCGCGAGCAGCTCGGCCAGCGTGGGAATCGGCTCGCGGCCCGCGATCAACGCCGCACGCACCTGCGCGTACGGCAGCTCGCCGATCTGACCGGTGTGGTTCGTGGTGCGGTCGAGCGTCTCGTCGTGGAACGACACCAGCACGCCGTCTCGAGTGACGTGCACGTCGGTCTCGAGGTAGCGGTACCCCAGCGCGACAGCCGCCTGAAAGGCTTGTCGCGAGTTCTCCAGCGCCAGCCCGTCCTCATCGGTGGCGCCACCTCGATGAGCCAGCGCCAGTGGCCCCGCCTGATCGAGGTAGCCAAATGCAGCGGACGGCTCCGGCACGGATCGGGTTGGGGCCATGCGCGAAAGTATCGCGGCTCACAGCGACGTGCCGGTCGGGATTGACCAGGAATCGCTGGCGGGTGGGAGTAGGTTTTGAGTCATGGAGACCATGACCTGCCCGAAGTGCCAAGGCGAGATGGCGGCCCACCGCCGGGGTGGGGTCGATGTCGCCCAGTGCGAGTCCTGCAGCGGCATCTTCCTCGACCGGGTGGATCGCTCGACCCTGATCGACAACGAGAACGACTGGCATGTCTCGCGCGGCCCGCAGACGCAGCCGCTGCCACGCATCACCGAGTCGATGCCGGCGCCACCGCCGGCTCCCGCACGCCCCCAGTTCTCCAGCTTCGTCGACGGCCTGTTCGGCTGAGCGCGCCGCGGGCGTGCCACGTCATCGTTGCTCGAGCCACCTCTCGTCCCAGGCGAAGGCCACCCCCGCGCCGACGGCGTGCCCCCCACGAACTCGGAGGGTGATCAACTCGTTCGTGCTCACGAACATGTGCCCGCGCGCCTCCTCGTCCTGACCGCCCAGCTCGCCCGTGACCACGTCTGCGGCGAAGACCGTGACGGTGCACTGGATCAGATCACCGTGCGGGTACCGGTGCTGCGGGTGGGTCTCGACCGACAGCACCCGGGTGGGTCGCACCAGCAGACCGGTCTCCTCGCGCACCTCCCGGACCAGCGCCTGCGCAGGCTGTTCCCCCGGGTCGATCAGCCCGCCCGGCAGCTCCCAGCTGCCATCATCGGCGCGCTGCTGCACGAGCACCCGGCCGGCGGAGTCGTGTACGACGGCCATGACCGCCGGCAGCAGCAACAGGTCCTGCCCGATGCGGCGCCGCAGGTCGCAGATGTAGTTGCTGGCGGCCATCTGCTCAGCGCCCCCACACCTGGCGTACCCGCACCGCGCGGCGCAGGTCGTCGGTGCCGTCGGCGAGTGCCCGGCGTACTCCGGGCTCCATCTCGTCTTCGAGCGCAGCCTCGGCGAGGCGCAGCGTGGAGGTGTCGGCATGGTGGAGGGGGAAGGCGAGGCGCACCGTGTGGGAGACGACCCAGCCGTTGCGGATCCGCGAGGTCGCCGGCATCTCGGTGAAGTAGCGCGACACGTAGGGGGCGGTGACCGTGTCCTGGGACGCGTTCCAGAAGCCCTCCGCGGTGGCATAGAGCACGTAGTTGCTGACCGCGGAGTCCGCGACCAGCACCTCCCAGGCACGCTGCTTCGCGGCAGGGGAGGGGAGTGCGGCACGGCACCGGGCGGCGTGCACCGCTCCCTGCGCGGACGGGTCACGCCGGTGCTCGGTGTCGATCATCGCCTCGTCGATCGCACCGAGCTCGGACAGCCGGGTCAGCGCCATCCAGCGCAGGTCGGCGTCGACCTGCAGGCCGTCGGGAGCCGCGGTGCCGTCCAGCCAGCCCTGCAAGGCGTCGGGTTCGACCGAGCACGAGGCGACCGCCCGTGCCGCGACGATCTGTCGGCTCGAGCCGGGCGCGGCGGCATCGAGGCACCTGCTGGCCAGCCGCGCGACCCGGGTGCCGGTCGCCTCGCCGGGGAGGTACCGGTCGACCAGGTGCGTGCGCGCCCACCTCAGCATGCTGCCGACGGCGATCTCCTGCTCCTCGGCCGGAAGCGTGTGCTCCAGCAACCCCAGCACCTGGTGGGGATCGACTTCCGCGTCGTCCACGCCGAACCGCAGTGAGTTCCACACCACCCCGCGGGTCACGGCGGACTCGATGGTCGGCAGCCGCTCGGCCAGCGATGCGACCGAGTGCGGGTCCAGCCGCACCTTCGCCCACGTGTCGTCGTGCGCGTCCGGCACGACCAGCGCGCTGTTGGCGATGCCGGCGGGCAACGCGACTCGGTCCTGATCCTGGCCCAGCGCGACCAGATGCTCGGTGGACCGGGTGCCGTCGACCGCCGCGGCCCACAGCGTGTGCGGACGTCGCGACGGGTGGGCTGCGGGGGGCGTGCGCCGCAGCCACACCGCGTCGTCGGAGACCTCGACGCTGATGGTGTCGGCGCCGCAGGTGCGCAACCACTGCTCCGCCCAGTCGCCGAGACCCTGCGCTCCCGCGTCGGCCCAGGACGCCAGCAGGTCGGCGAAGGTGGCGTTGCCGAAGGCGTGGGCACGCAGGTGCAGCACTACTCCACCGATGAAGATCTCGTCACCGATGTGCGTCCGCAGCTGCTTGAGGACGGATGCGCCCTTGGCGTAGGAGATCCCGTCGAAGTTGGCCAGGGCTGCGGCCGCGTCGACGGCGTCCCGGCCTGCCACCGGGTGGGTGGTAGACCGCTCGTCGGCGACCATGCCCCAGCGGTTGCGCACGTAGGCCTGCTCGACCCAGCCGTCGCGGAAGTCGGTGACCGCGTCACAGACCCGGTATCCCATGTACTCCGCGAACGACTCGTTGAGCCAGAGGTCGTCCCACCACTGCATCGTCACCAGGTTGCCGAACCACTGGTGCGCCATCTCGTGCGCGATGGTGTTGGCCCGGGTGCTGCGCTCGGCGTCGGTGGGGCGGCCGCGCAGGACCATCGAGTCGCGGAAGGTGACGCAGCCGGGGTTCTCCATCGCGCCGGCGTTGAACTCGGGCACGAACGCCTGGTGATAGTCACCGAACGGGTAGCGGATGCCGAAAAGCCGGTGATACTCGTCGAAGCACGCCGCCGTGACGGTCAGGATCTCCTCGGCCTGCTCCTCCAGGTGTGCGGCCAGCGACTGCTTGACGTGCAGGCCGAGGCTGATGCCGTCGTGCTCGGCGCGGACGGAGTGGTAGGGCCCAGCGACCAGGGTCACGAGGTAGGTCGACAGGGGCTGGGTCGTCGCCAGCCGCCATCGACCGTCCGCGAGGCGGGTGGCAGCGCCGTTGCCGACGACCGTCCAGTCCGCGGGTGCGGTGACCGCGACGTCGTAGGGCGCCTTGAGGTCGGGCTGGTCGAAACAGGCGAAGATCCGCGGCGCCGCGTCGAGGAAGGACATCGCGTAGAGGTAGACCCGGTCGTCGGCCGGGTCGACGGCACGGTGCAGGCCCTCGCCGTCGTGGCTGTATGCCATGTCGGCCTCGATCACCACGGTGTTGGACTCGCCCAGCCCGCGCAACGGCAGGCGACCGTCCCGTAGGTCGTCGACGTCGATCGGCTGGTCGTTGAGCACCGCTCGACGCACGCCGCGGGGCTGTACGTCGATCCAGCTGCTGGCGTCCGCCGCACCATCGAGGTGGTGGCAGGAGAACCGCACCGTCGTCGTGGAGGTGAAGACCTCGCTGCCGCGGGTCAGGTCGAGCTCGAGGGTGTAGTGGTCGACGACGAGAAGTCCGGCCCGTTGTTGGGCCTCGGCAAGGGTGAGACTCGGCATGAGCCCACCGTAGAACGCCGGGTCGAGGTGCGGGCCGACACGGCGGCATGCCGCCAGCCGGAGATGGGTAGTCGGTGACCATGCGCATCGTGATCGCCGGAGGACATGGCCAGATTGCCTTACGCCTCACCCGGCTGTTGTCGACAAGACATGAGGTCGTGGGGCTCATCCGCAATCCCGACCACAGAGACGACGTCGTCGCGGCCGGGGGAGAGGCCGAGGTCATCGATCTGGAGACCGCGGACACCGACGTGGTGGCGACTGTGCTCCAGAGCGCCGACGCGGCTGTCTTCGCCGCGGGTGCGGGCCCGGGCAGCGGGGTGGCGCGCAAGGAGACGGTCGACCGGGGCGCCGCAGCGCTGCTGGGGCAGGCGTGCGAGGAGGCCGCAGTACGCCGGCATGTGCAGATCAGCTCGATGGGCGTGGACCGGGCCGACGACCCCGACCTCGACGAGGTGATGGCGGCGTACCTGCGGGCCAAAGGTGCTGCCGAGGCCGACCTGCGCGGACGCGATCTGGACTGGACCGTGCTGAGGCCCGGCCGACTCACCAACGACGATCCCACGGGCCGCGTCGAGCTCGGTGCGTCGACGGGCTACGGCGAGGTCAGCCGTGACGACGTCGCGGCCGTGATCGCCGCGCTGCTGGAGACCGGCGCGGGAAGCCGTCAGACGTTGCAGGCAGTCGGCGGAGATACGCCGATCAACGACGCGGTGGCGGCTTTCGGCACGTCCGGCTCGTGAGCGCCGCAAGCTTCGGCGAGCCGCTGGCCGGCGATGGGTGTGCGACGGTTGGGGCCACTTCTCCAATCCGTCCGGTGCATAGTTGATGCCCAGCGCGGGTTGGACAGGGGATGGTGTCGCGCGCTCGGGGTGAAGGTCGGGTCGGCGGCCCCGCCCCCGCTAGTTGACATAATGTCGCTTATCGGCGTTCACGCTCTGGGTTATCACCCATCCACGATCGAGCGACACGCCATCGGCTCCGCCAGCGTTTACTCCCAATACGTCGCCGATGAGCGGTCGGTAGAGGTCAGGCTCCGGCATCAACTGAGTAGCACCCTGTCTGGACGCCCTGGGACTATTGCGCGCATGACACAGAACGCGACATCGGCGGCGCAGGGGTGCATCTTCTGCGCCATTGTGGCCCGACAGGCCGAGGCCAGTGTGGTGTACGCGGACGAGACCGTCGTGGTCTTCATGGACCTGAACCCAGTCACACCCGGCCATCTTCTCGTCGTGCCACGCGAGCACGCGGTGGCCTCGAAGACCTCGATGGAGCCACTAGCGCTCACGTTTGGTCGGTCGGTCATGACATGGCACGAGCCTTGCACGGTTTTCCACTTCCACCTTCACGTCATCCCTCGCTACGCAGGAGACGGCTGGACCCTCAAGGCCGAGTCGCCGGAACGCGAGAGGTCGCTCCTCGACAGCGAAGCGCAAGCGATCAAAGACGCCATCGCGCCCGGTACTCCCGCCTCATCAACTCCCGTCCCTGCCAGTTAACTATCGAGTCACGTCTCGGCGGCGTAGCCACCAAGCGCGTGCTGGTAGGACATCTCCCGGGCTGCCGTCATGAGTTGAGCGTCGAGTTCGACACGTCTGTCGATCTCGGTCCATAGCCAAGCCAAGGACTCCTTGGCTTGATCGTGCTGGCTTGCCGAGAGCCGCCCTCGGCGCTCGGCCATTGCCAGGAACCTCGGCATGGCACGTCGAGATGCAACCGATCGACCACGACAGCCGACGCCACTCGTGCTTGCCACTTCGGTAGGACAGCCGCGACTACAGCTGAGCGGCGTCAGTCCAGGCAGAATTCGTTGCCCTCGGGGTCGGTCATCACGATGAAGCCGGCGCTCAGCGGAGGCTCGGGCTCGTAGCGACGTACCCGCGTGGCACCCAGCGCGACGAGCCGGTCGCACTCGGCCTCCAGCGCCGCCATCCGCTCCTCTCCCTGCAGTCCGGGAGCCGAACGGACGTCGAGGTGAACGCGGTTCTTGGCGACCTTGTCCTCCGGCACCTGCTGGAAGAACAGTCGTGGGCCGTGCCCGCCCGGGTCCTCGATGGCCGATCTCGTGTTGCGCTGCTCCTCCGGTACGCCGGCCCGCGCGAGGAAGTCGTCCCACGCGGCCAGCGGGTCGGCGTCCTCGGGCAGGTCGACTCCAGGCGGGCTGGGGTGGACGTAGCCCAGTACGTCGCGCCAGAAGGACGACAGCGCCCGCGGATCGTGGGCGTCGAAGGTGACCTGGATGTGGCGGCTCATCGGCTTCCTCCGTTCATAACGGGTTTCGTGTGTCCGCGACATCCCTCGGTCAGGTGCCGACGTACGCCGCGAGGTGCTCGCCGGTGAGGGTGGAGCGAGCGGCGACGAGGTCGGCGGGTGTGCCCTCGAAGACGATCCGGCCGCCGTCATGACCAGCGCCCGGGCCGAGGTCGATGATCCAGTCGGCGTGCGCCATTACCGCCTGGTGGTGCTCGATCACGATGACCGACTTGCCGGAGTCGACCAGCCGGTCGAGCAGGCCGAGCAGCTGCTCGACATCGGCGAGGTGCAGGCCGGTGGTCGGCTCGTCGAGAATGTAGACGTCCCCCTTCTCGGCCATCTGGGTCGCTAGCTTGAGCCGCTGTCGCTCGCCGCCGGACAGCGTGGTGAGCGGCTGGCCGAGCGTAAGGTAGCCGAGCCCGACGTCGGCGAGTCGGTCGAGGACCTTGTGGGCGGCCGGCGTACGTGCCTCCCCGTCGCCGAAGAACTCCTCCGCCTCAGCCACCGACATCGCGAGCACCTCGCTGATGTCCTTGCCGCCCAGGGTGTACTCGAGCACCGCGGCCTGGAAACGTCGCCCCTCGCACTCCTCGCACGGTGACTCGACGGTAGCCATGACGCCCAGCTCGGTGTAGATGACGCCGGCTCCGTTGCAGGTCGGGCAGGCGCCCTCGGAGTTGGAGCTGAACAGCGCCGGCTTCACATTGTTGGCCTTCGCGAACGCCTTGCGGATCGGGTCGAGCAGCCCGGTGTACGTCGCGGGGTTACTGCGGCGGGAGCCCTTGATCGCGCCCTGGTCGATCACCACCACGCCTTCTTGGCCGGCGACCGAGCCGTTGATCAACGAGCTCTTCCCGGACCCGGCCACTCCGGTGAGCACGCAGAGCACCCCGAGCGGGAGGTCGACGTCGACGTCCTGGAGGTTGTGCGCCGACGCGCCGCGTACCTGCAGCGCCCCGGTCGCGGCGCGGACCTCCTCCTTGAGGGTGGCCCGGTCGTCGAGGTGGCGACCTGTGATGGTGTCGCTGCCCCGCAGTCCGTCAACCGGGCCCTCGAAGCAGACGGTGCCCCCTTCGGTGCCGGCGCGGGGACCGAGGTCGACCACATGGTCGGCGATGGCGATCGTCTCCGGCTTGTGCTCGACCACGAGCACCGTGTTGCCCTTGTCGCGTAGCTGCAGCAGCAGGCCGTTCATCCGCTGGATGTCGTGCGGGTGCAGTCCGATCGTGGGCTCGTCGAAGACGTAGCTCACGTCGGTCAGCGACGACCCGAGATGCCGGATCATCTTGGTGCGCTGTGCCTCTCCCCCGGACAGCGTGCCCGCCGGCCGGTCGAGGGAGAGATATCCCAAGCCGATCTCCGCGAACGAGTCGAGGAGGTGCTGCAGCCCGATGAGCAGCGGGGCCACCGACGGCTCGTCGATGTCCCGGACCCAGTCGGCCAGGTCGCTGATCTGCATCGCGCAGACGTCGGCGATGCTCCTTCCCTTGATCTTGGAGGACCTGGCCTCCTGCGTGAGCCGGGTACCGTCGCACTCGGGGCAGGTCTGGAAGGTCACCGCCCGCTCGACGAAGCGCCGCACATGCGGCTGCATCGCCTCGGGGTCCTTGGACAGCATCGACTTCTGGATCTTCGGGATGATCCCTTCGAAGGTCAGGTTGACGCCCTCGACCTTGATCTTGGTGGGCTCGGCGTAGAGCATCGTGTCGAGCTGCTTCTTGGTGAACCTCGCGATCGGCTTGTCCATCGGGAGACCGACCCCCTCGAACAACCGCCCGTACCAGCCGTCCATCGAATAACCGGGAACGGTCAGCGCGCCGCCGTTGAGCGACTTGGAGTCGTCGTACAGCGCGGTCCGGTCGATGTCGCTCACGTTGCCCATACCCTCGCAGCGCGGGCACATGCCGCCGAGGTAGACCGCCTCGCGCACCACCTTCTTCTCGACCCGGCCGCCCTTCTCGGTGCTCATCACCCCGCCCGCCTTGCGGGTGGGCACGTTGAACGAGTACGCCGTGGGCGGGCCGACGTGCGGCATTCCGAGCCGGCTGAACAGGATCCGCAGCATCGCGTTGGCGTCGGTCGCGGTCCCGACCGTCGAACGTGGGTTGGCGCCCATCCGCTCCTGGTCGACGATGATCGCCGTCGTCAGGCCCTCGAGCCGGTCGACCTCGGGTCTCGCCAGCGTCGGCATGAAGCCCTGCACGAACGCGCTGTAGGTCTCGTTGATCAGCCGCTGCGACTCCGCGGCGATCGTGGCGAACACCAGAGAGCTCTTGCCCGAGCCGGAGACGCCGGTGAACACCGTCAGCCTGCGCTTCGGGAGCTCGACGCTGACGTCTTTGAGGTTGTTCTCGCGCGCGCCCTGCACCCTGATCAAATCGTGGCTGTCGGCGGCGCGCAGCGCAGACGAGCTCGTGTCCGTCCTCGTGGCCATGGTTCATCCTCCCCTTCGGTCGCGGGCTCAGCGCAACTGCTGGATGCGGACCAGGTTGCCCGCGGGATCGCGGAAGGCGCAGTCTCGTGTCCCCCATGGCTGCTCGGTCGGCTCCTGGACGACCTCGGCATCGCCCGCCTGCAGCTTCTCGAAGGTGCCGTCGAGGTCCTCGGTGGCCAGCATGATCCATCCGTAGGTGCCCTTGGCCATCATCTCGGTGATGGTGCGGCGCTCGTCGTCGGTGACGCCGGGGTCGGCGGCCGGCGGTGCCAGCAGAATGGAGGTGCTGGGCTGGTTGGCGGGGCCGACCGTGATCCAGCGCATCTTGCCGCTCCCGACGTCGCCCCGAACCTCGAAGCCGAGGGTGTCGCGGTAGAAAGCCAGGGAGGCGTCCGGGTCGTCGTGCGGCAGGAAGGTCGTGTGAATGGTGATGTCCATGACGGTCACGCTAGCTGCGGCTCGCTGACCGGCGCTTCTCGATTCCTGATCGGTCTGGTCACCTGTTTCGCCACGCACGGCGGCATTCCCGCCGACGCGTCGGCTGCCTGGCGCCGATAGACGCTCGGCGGCACGCCGACCAGCTCTGTGAACCGAGTGCTGAAGGTGCCCAGCGAGGCGCAGCCGACCGCGAAACAGACGTCGGTGACGCTGAGGTCGCCACGACGCAGCAGCGCCATCGCGCGCTCGATGCGCCGCGTCATCAGGTAGCTGTACGGCGACTCGCCGTAGGCGCGCCGGAACTCACGGCTGAGGTGCCCGGCCGACATGTGCGCGCTGCGGGCGAGCGCCTCGACGTCCAGCGGCTGCGCGTACTCCCGGTCGATCCGGTCGCGGACGCGGCGCAGGCGCGCGAGGTCGCGCAGATGCTGTGTCGAGGCGGAACTGCTGCTCACCTGCGAGATCGTGCCACGTCGCACCGGAGTTGCCTAGCGCCGTTGTCGTCCCCCGAGGGCGGTCGAACGCTAGGCAGGCGCCAGGGCACGAACTCTCGGCGTCAGCTGATCGACACGGTGCCGGAGTCGTCGACATCCCAGCCGGGGTTGTATGCCACCTCCCACACGATGCCGTTGGGATCGGCGAAGTGGCCGTGATAGCCGCCGAAGTCGGCCGGTTGACCGGGCTTGACGACGCGCGCTCCGGCC
The DNA here is from genome assembly GCA_035690425.1 of Nocardioidaceae bacterium. Taxonomy (GTDB): domain Bacteria; phylum Actinomycetota; class Actinomycetes; order Propionibacteriales; family Nocardioidaceae; genus DASSKO01. Next base: position 40,436 of record DASSKO010000091.1, on the reverse strand, counting down.
GCTGCCGCTGCATCGATGACAGCGTCGACGGCGGGCGCGCTGTCGACGTTGTGTGACAGTGTGAACCCACGGGCAGCCCACTCGTCCTCACCTTCGCGTCCGATGTCCGCATCGAACTTCGTGGCCTCGAAGAGGCCCAGGATCAGGCCGTGACCAACCTGGAAGAAAATGATCACCTCGGGCACGTCGAGCGTCGGCGTCCAGCCGAGTCCTTCGACGTAGAAGGTCCGCGCCGCATCGAGATCGGGTGTCGCCACCGTGATGAAATGTACGGACTGATCCATGCCTGCAACCTACCGCCCGACAGGCTCGACAAGCGCCGGGATGCAACGGCCTGAAGGCGACTGCTGGACAATCGCCTGCGTGTCCTCTGCTCCCCCGTCGCCGCACCCGCCGCCGATGGGCACGTTGGTCGCACTGCTCACCGCGGTACTGATGGGCGGTGTGCTGTCGGTCCAGTCGCAGGTCAACGGTGCGCTGGCGGCCCGGATGGGCGGTGGCGCCGGCGGCGGCATCAACGCCGCACTGGTCAGCTTCTCCAGCGGATGGCTGTTGCTGACCGCGATGTGTCTGCGGCCTGGCCAACGCCGGGGACTGGCCGAAGTGTGGTCGGCGCTGCGCTCGGGACGGCTGCGGCCCTGGTACGCCGCCGGCGGTGTCATCGGTGCCTACCTGGTGGCGACGCAGGGCTTGACGGTTGCGACGATCGGCGTCGCGTTGTTCAGCCTTGCGGTCGTCGCCGGCCAGTCGGTCAGCGGCCTGTGGGTCGACCACATCGGTCTCGGGCCTGCCGGCCCAAAGCCGGTGTCGGCGACCCGCAGTGTCGGCGCCATGTTGGCCGTTGCTGCGGTGGCGTTGTCGGTGTCGGACCGGCTCGCCGGCGCCTCCGCGCTGCCGGTGGCGGCGCTGGCACTCACCGCTCTGCCGTTCGTGGCCGGTGTCCTTGCCGCCGGTCAACAGGCCCTGAACGGCCACGTCGCCGTCGTCGGCGGGCCGTTCGCCGCCGCCTGGGTGAACTTCTCCGTGGGCACCGTGGTGCTGGTGGCCGTAGCCGTCGTGGTCGCTGTGACCCACCCGGCCAGCGAGCCCCTCCCCGCTCCGTGGGGCGGGGAGGGGTGGCTGTACGTCGGTGGCGCCGCCGGCGTGGTGTTCGTCAGCGCGATTGCGCTGCTCGTGCGGTATCTCGGCGTACTCCTGCTCACCCTTGGCACGGTGTCCGGCCAGGTGCTCGGTGCCGTGGCCCTGGACTTCTTCGTCGCCGACACCGCGGCGGGCGCCATCACCCTGACCGGTGCAGCCCTCACGCTGGTCGGAGCGGGGCTGGCGACAGCCGGCGACCGAGGCGGTCGCCGGCGGGGCGCTGCACACCCGGGCTGATGGCAGCGACAGAGCTATCGCCACGCACACCGACTGGACCTACCCTGAGAACAACGGAGGTGATTCCCGTGCAGGCGAAGGTTGGCGAGAGGATTCGGGTCCACGGGCGGACGGTCGGCGCTCCCGAACACGAGGCCGAGATCATCGAGGTGCACGGCGACGATGGCGCCCCGCCGTACCTCGTGCGTTTCGCGGACGGCCACGAGACCCTGCTGTTTCCTGGCCCCGACGCCGAGATCCAGCACGGCAACGGCTGAGGTGCCGCCGCCGCTCCCCCGGTCGTGGTGTCGCGACCACTCGGATGCGCGGCTGTCTACTCCGTGGTGATGGCCGCCAGGACGTTGAGTCGGGCCGCGCGGCGAGCCGGGAGGAGCGCGGCGAGGACACCCAGCACAGCGGCGATCACGACGAACAACGCGAGTTGACCCCAAGGGATCGCGAGGACGTCGAAGCCCTCGTCCGCGATGGCCCGCTGCAATGCGACCGCGAAGACCAGCCCCATCCCCACACCCAGGACCGCCCCCAGACTCGCGATCGCGACCGACTCCAGCCGGACCATCCGCCGTAGCTGGCGCCTACTCATGCCGACAGCCCGCAGCAGGCCGATCTCCCGCGTCCGCTCGATGACCGACAGGGCAAGCGTGTTGACGACACCGAGTACGGCGATGACCAGCGCCAACGCCAACAGGGCGTAGATGAAGTAGAGGAACTGGTTGATCTGCGCGGCGGTGGCCTCGGCGAACTCCTCCGGGTCGTAGACGACGACCGTCGGCAGATCCTCGGTGATCGCGTCGATCTGGTCCCGGATCACGCCCTTGTCCGCTCCCTCCGCAGTGGTGATGTAGAGCTTCGAGTCGGCCGGCTTCACTCCGCCCTTCCGCAGCGTCTCCAAGGTGGTGAGGTGGGTGTAGGGCATCGCTGCCGAGGACTCGAAGATCCCCGCCACGGTCAGCTTCTGGACGCCTGCGGGCATGGCGAGCTCCAACCGGTCGCCGATGCCGTATCCCTCGGCCTTCGCGGTGGCGCGGTCGATGAGGACGGCGCCCTTGGCCATCCTGACCAGCGTCCCGGTGTCGAACTCGATGTCGAAGGCCTTGGCCAGCGCGACGGGGTCGGTGGCGCCGAAGTAGATCTGTTCGCCGTCGACCTTGCCGGTGCCGTCACGCAGCGGTGCCACCGTCTCGACCCCGTCGATAGTGCTGATCTGCTCACCGATCGCCGGAGTGAACGGCGTGCCGTATGTCGCCTCGCTGACCACGAAGTTGGCCGTGAGCGAGCTCTCCACGATCTGGTCGGTGCTCGCCTTCGCCGACTGCCCGATGGTCGACATCAGGGCCACCAGGGTCAGGCCGATCATCAACGCGCTGGCGGTGGCCGCCGTACGGCGCGGGTTGCGCAACGAGTTCTCCGTCGCCAGCTGCCCCACGGTGCCGTAGAGCTTCTGGTAGGGCCGGCCGATGGCGCGCACCAAGGGACGTCCGATCACCGCGCTCAGCAACGAGACGCCCAGCAGGATCCCCAGCATCCCGGCGCCCACGAAGACGAGTGCAGGACCGAGCAGGTCCACCAGCCCCCACGTCAACAGCCCGGCACCGGCGACGATCAAGCATGAGCCAGCGATCATCCGCCGGTGCATGCTCGCCTGCGGCATCGCGACGTCGTCGCGCATGGCGGCGACCGGCGCGATGCGGCCGGCCCGCCGCGCCGGGAAGTACGCCGCGACCATGGTCACGACCACGCCGACGAGGTAGGCAGCCACGATGGTGCGACCGCGCACCGGCAAGTCGGCGCCGGCCAGGTCGAGCCCGAAGGTGCCGAACAGCGCCTTCAGCCCGATCGCCAGCAGATATCCACCGACCAGGCCGACCGTGGCGCCGACCAGACCCACGGCGAAGGCCTCGGACAGCACCGCCCGGTTGACCTGCCTCCTCGACGCACCCAGCGCGCGCAGCAGGGCCAGCTCGCGGCTGCGCTGGGCAACCAGGATCGAGAAGGTGTTGACGATGATGAACACGCCCACGACCAGCGAGACCACGGCGAACACCAGCAAGAACGTGGTGACGAAACCGAGATCGTCGGCAAGCGATGCCTGTGCCTCCTCGGCGACCTTGTCGCCTTCCTCGGCCGTGACGCCGGCAGGCAGCACGGCAGCCGCGGCGTCCCGCAGTTGTGCTTGGGACACATCATCGGCCGCGGTGATCGACGCGCCCGTGAAAACGTCGCGGCCACCGAAGAACAGTCGCTGCATGCTCGCGGTGTCGAAGATGGTCAGCGTCGCGCCGGCCGCTCCGTCACCGGACCCGAACCGCGCCAGCCCGACGAGCTCCATCGTCACCGTCGGGTTGTCTCCTGGCGTGACGAGGGTGACCTGATCGCCGACCGAGTAGCCCGCCTTGTCGGCGGTGTCCTCGTCGAGCAAGATTTGGGAGTCACTGGCCGGCAGCTCGCCGGTGGTCAGCGTCAGGATCCGGTCGCCGGTGATCGCCTCCGCGTCGGAGTAGTTGAGCGCGATGCCCGGTGCGCCGTTGCCGCCGACGAGCTTGCCGTCGGCACCGATCACCCAGACACCGAGCTGCTGCAGGGTCGGATGGACGGCTGCCGCTTCCTCCAACCCGTCCAGCCGCCGGACCACGTCGCCGGGGATCGTCCGTGCGTCCTGGCCGAGCTGGTCGAAGTCGCCGGCTCCGCGCGGCTGCACGACCACGTCCGCCGTGGAACCCTTGATGATGCCGTCGAACGCCCCGCCCAGGGCGTCGGTGAAGATGAACGAGCCGGCCACGAACGCGACGCCCAGCACGATCGCGAACCCGCTCAGCAACAGCCTGACCTTGCGCGCAACGAGATTGCGCCACGAGACCCGCCACATGGTGATCAGGCACCCGAGGTAGCGAGATGGGTTAGCAGCTTCATCTCTTCCAGCACGCGGTCGGCGTTCGGGTTGCGCAGCTCGTCGACGACCCTGCCGTCGGCGAGGAACACGACTCGGTCGGTGTACGCGGCCGCCACGGCGTCGTGGGTGACCATCACGATGGTCTGGCCGTGGTCATCGACGCTGCGCCGCAGGAAGCCCAGGACCTCGGCCCCGGCCGCGGAGTCCAGGTTGCCGGTCGGCTCGTCGGCAAACACGATCTGCGGGCGCGACATCAGCGCCCGGGCGGCCGCGACCCGCTGCTGCTGACCGCCCGAGAGCTCGTTGGGCCGGTGGCCGAGGCGGTCGCGCAGACCCACCGTGTCGATCACCGTGTCGAACCACTCGGGATCCGGCTTGCGCCCCGCCACGGCCAGCGGCAGCACGATGTTCTCGCGGGCCGTGAGCGTCGGAACCAGGTTGAAAGCCTGGAAGACGAAGCCGATCTTGTCCCGACGCAGATTGGTCAGGTGCTTGTCCTTGAGCCCGGACAGCCGGACGTCGCCGAGGAACACCTCCCCGGAGCTCGGCAGGTCCAGGGCAGCCATGCAGTGCATGAGGGTCGACTTGCCGGAGCCCGACGGGCCCATCACGGCGGTGAACTCCCTCGCCCCGAAGTCGATCGTGACTCCGTCGAGCGCGGCCACCTCGGCGTCGCCCTTGCCGTACACCTTCCGCAGGTCGACGCACTGCGCGGCCACGGGGCTTATGACTGGCGTGCTGCTTGCAGCCGCCACTGACAGATCTGACATGGAACTTCCCTCCCCGATGCGGGACGCGGCGGCGCCCACGACGGCATGCATAGTCCTTGGGAGCCGCTGCTGCTATGGCTCGGAGGGACTAGATCCGCGTCGTACCGTGCCATCGACTGGGCAACTGAGACTTGCTCGACGCCGAACTCGGGCAAGTCTCCGTCACCACGGCTGACGCGGCGAGGCACACAGCCAGGGTGCCGGGGGGTGGAGAGCACGCCCTCAGAAGTTGATCATGTGCCCTTCGATGCCGTGGATGGCTTCCTTGATCGACTCGGTCAGGGTCGGATGCGCGAACACGTTCCGGGACACCTCGGCGCTGGTGAGGTCCCACTGCTGGGCGAGCGTGAGCACCGGCAGCAACTCGGTGACTTCTGGACCGATCATGTGGGCGCCGAGGATCTCGTTGTGCTCGGCGTCGGCGACGATCTTCACGAACCCGACCGGCTCCCCCAAGCCGTGCGCCTTGCCGTTGGCGGCGAACGGGAACTTGGCGACCTTGGTCTCGTGGCCGAGCTTCTTGGCCTCCTCCTCGGTGTAGCCGAACGACGCCACCTGCGGCTGGCAGTACGTCGCCTTCGGGATCATCGCGTAGTCGACCTCCATGGTCTCCGCGTCGGCGATGGTCTCGGCGGCGATGATGCCCATGGCTTCGGCAGCGTGCGCCAGCATCAGCTTGGCCGTGACGTCGCCGATCGCGTAGATGTGCGGCACGTTGGTGCGCATCCGGCCGTCGATGTCGATGGCGCCGCGGTCGGTGAGCGCGACACCGGTCTTGTCCAGGCCGTATCCCTCCACCCGGGGCGCGAAGCCGATCGCCTGCAGCACCTTGTCGGTCTCCAGGACCTGCTCGTCGCCGTCCTTGCTCACCGTGACCGTGACCTTGTCACCGGAGTCGTCGATCGACTCCACCCGGGTGGAGGTCAACATGGTGATGCCGGCCTGTCGGTATTGCTTGGCCAGCTCCTTCGAGACCTCGGGATCCTCGAGCGGGACGATCCGGTCGAGGAACTCCACGATCGTGACGTCGACGCCGTAGTTGCGCATGACGTAGGCGAACTCCACGCCGATCGCGCCCGCGCCGGCGATCACCACGCTCTGCGGCAGCGTGTCGGTGAGGATCTGCTCCTCGTAGGTCACCACCCGCTCCGACAACGACGTACCCGGCAGCAGCTTGGTAAACGCACCGGCGGCGATGATGCAGTTGTCGAACGTGACGGTCTCGCTGCCGCCGTCGCTGAGCTCGACCTCGATCGTGTGGTCGTCGCTGAAGGTGCCCCGGCCCTGGAGCTCGGTGATCTTGTTCTTCTTCATCAGGTAGTGCACGCCCTTGACCCGCCCGTCGGCGACGTCGCGGCTGCGCTTGTGCGCCACCCCGTAGTCAAAGCTGATCTCGCTGTCGGACGAGATCCCGAACATCTTCCCCTGGTCGCGAACGAGGTGCGCGAGCTCGGCGTTGCGCAGCAGCGCCTTGGACGGGATGCAGCCGACGTTGAGGCAGACACCCCCCCAGTACTTCTCCTCCACGATCGCCGTGGTGAGGCCGAGCTGGGCGGCACGGATCGCGGCGACGTAACCGCCGGGGCCGGCGCCGAGGACGAGGACGTTGACGTGTTGGCTCACCCGTCGAGCCTATGCCAGCGCGGTGGACAAGGGCGACGGGGTACGACGGTTTTCGGCCCTGCTCGCCACATGAGCGCCGAGCAGCCGATTCCACCGCCCGACCGGCTCCCACGGGTGCACAGCGACAACGATCCGCTCGACCGCTGGCGACTGTGGCTCGCCGACGAGTGCTTCGGAACCAGATCGCTGTGGGTGCTGTGGTTCGACGACCGCGACCTGCAGATGCCGATCGCCACGCCGATCGACGAGGCGCCGCGCCTCCCCGACCCGATCGCCGTCGAGAACCTCGCCCTTGTCGCCGAGGATGTCCTTGGCGAGGCCGGCGGCCGCTGGGTGTCGCTGGCGCTGGTGCGACCCGGATGGGCGGCTGATCTCGGGCGATGACCGACACTGGGCCACAGAGCCGCGGGCAAGCCTGGCCCGCCGGGGCGTTTCCACCCGACCGCTGTGTCCGTGAGCACCGCCGCCCGATCGCGCACGTAGCGAAGAGGATGGGCATCTCCAGGCAGTGCGCGCCCACCGGTGGGTGGCCCGCTTCGACGCCCACGGCGAGGCCGCCCTGCATGATCGGCCCTCGCGGCCGCGTCACTGCCCGACGCGCACCTCGGTTGAGGTCGAGCAGCAGGTGGTCAACCTGCGCGAGGCCGAGCGGCGTGGGCAGGACCGGCTCGGTCCCGAGCGTGGGCTGCCGGCCCGCACCGTGTCCCGGACCCTGCGCCGCCACCAGGTGCCCAATCTACGCGACTGCGACCGCTGACCGGGGAGGTGATCCGCGCGTCCAAGACCACCGCGGTGCGGGCCCTTGTCCCCTGCCTGGAGGCCTACAACACTCGTCGCCGCACCGTACTCGGCGGCCTCCCACCGGTCAGCCGACTGTCACCAACCTGATGGCCGGGTACAACAGTCGCCGCGGTAGACCGCCTCCACGTTGTGGCCGTCGAGATCACGCAGGGACGCCCCGTAGTAGCCCGGGTGGTACTCGGGCCACTCACGTGCAGCGTGCAGCACCTCGAGGACGGCTGTCACGCAGCACCATGGACGGCGTCGACCGCCGCGCGGTCGGGAGCGCGGAAGGCCAAATGCAATCTTCGGGTCTCAGAGTCGACGGCCGGGCCGAGCCAGAAGTTGGGGCGCCGTCGGGCCCAGCCAGGCCGACGACGAGCGTGTCCCCTGCGCCGGCTGGCGGCTGTTGTGAGCAGCGACCCAGACGACCACGCCTCGAGCCGTCGGTTGCGCTCGTGGCCCTCTGACCCGTCTGCTGATCACACCCCGGGAACTGCACGACTCGGCCGCAGAAGTGGCACACCAACGTCCTCTCGCCGCCGGGTGCCCTGAGGCCTGAACTGCGCGAGGGCTTTGGCGAGGCCGCCAAATGCATGCCAGCGGAGGTGATGCGTGACTCGGGTGCAGGTCTTGCCCGACTTCGGGTCGTTGAAGCTCGCGTCCGCAGCGACTCCGCCTGATTGTCGGTGGTGTTCTCTAGCGTGCTGATGTCGCACAGGAAGATTGGGTTTGGACGAAGGAGCGCGACGATGAGCAGTGAACAGCGGGTTATCGCACGCACAGGGCCGGGAGCTTTGGCGCGCAGGCTGCTCCGATGGCTTGTGACTCCCGGGACAGGGCTGGGGTTTCTGTGGTTCCTGACCCTGGTCGGGTCGCTCCTGGTCGACGCACACGGCCGCCTGTCCGGAGGCTTCATCACTCTGTCGTGCGTGGTCGTTTGGGTGTCAATGCTCAGAGTTTCCGCATCACTGCCGCCGCCGCCGAAGCTCAGTGACCAGTCGGCTCTCGTGGCCCGCGTCGCCTGGTTCATCAAGACTGTGTGGGCGGCCTTCGTCTTCGCTGCTGCTGCCGTGTACGGCGCCTTGGTGGGCGTCGAGGTCGACAGGCTCGTCACCGCAGGCTCAAGTGCCCGCATGTATGAGCTCGTGACGCAATCGGTATGGGGCGTCGTGGCCTTCGTAGCCGTTGGCGCGGGGTGGTTCGCAGTGATGTCCTGCGCGTGGGATCTCACGCGCTCGGGGGAGCCAGCCCGGCGCGGCGTCGTGACTAGGTTAGTTGCTCAGGCGGGGAACAGGGCGCCAGAGCACTCGGCCCTGGGCGCGGAGTTGCCATGGCTAGGCGAACTGATGCTGTGGTGCACTAGAGGGATCATGCCTTGGCTCTTCGGCTACATGGCGCCCCCTGTTGTCATCGGGCTCTGGAACTCGCTGGCCCCCAATGGCGACCACGCATTTCGGTTGTTCTGACTAGGCTGCGCCACGAAAGCGATCCAAAGAAGTTCGTTGGGCGGCTTCACGCCCAAGGAAGTTCCGTCATCGCCGACTTCGTCGCGAACCGGCTAAGCACCCGTGGTTCCGCCTTGCCCGCGCGAGCCGCGACTCGCCGTTCGGCCTTGGCCATGGCATGCCAGCCCGATGTCGACCCGCAGGTTGACTGTGGCGTAACATCACAAAGCGCGGCTGAGGTCACCGGCGTGTCGAGTTGCAATATCTCACATGTGAGATAACGTGGCGCCTCATGACCGAGGACTATCTCAGCCGAATCGGCAAGCTCATCCGCGATGCCCGCAAGCACCGCGGTTGGACCCAGACCCAGCTGGCGGAGGAGCTCAACACCAGCCAGAGCGCGATCAACCGGATCGAGCGCGGCCACCAGAATCTCTCGCTCGAGATGCTCGCTCGCATCGGTGACGCCCTCGACTCAGAGATCGTCTCGCTGGGCGGCGGCCCGACCCACCTGCGCGTCGCCGGCGGGACCAAACTCTCCGGCTCGATCGACGTCAAGAGCTCCAAGAACGCCGGGGTCGCCCTGCTGTGCGCCTCCCTGCTCAACAAGGGGCGCACCACCCTGCGGAAGGTCGCGCGTATCGAGGAGGTCAACCGCCTGCTCGAGGTGCTGACGAGCATCGGCGTCAAGACCCAGTGGATCGGCGACGACCTCGAGCTCATCCCGCCGGACCGCCTCGACCTCGAGCACATGGACGCCGAGGCTGCTCGCCGTACTCGCTCGATCATCATGTTCCTCGGGCCGTTGATGCATCGCGAGGACTTCTTCGAGCTGCCCTACGCCGGCGGGTGCGACCTCGGCACCCGCACTGTCGAGCCGCACATGTCCGCGCTGCGGCCGTTCGGCCTGGAGGTGAAGGCGACCGAGGGCAGCTACCACGCGAGGCTCGACAGCGTGCCGGGCGTGGGACGTCCCATCGTGCTCACCGAACGCGGCGACACCGTGACCGAGAACGCCCTGATGGCGGCCGCCCGCTATGACGGCGTGACTGTGCTGCGCAACGCCAGCAGCAACTACATGGTCCAGGACCTGTGCTTCTTCCTGGAGAAGCTCGGCGTCCGCATCGACGGCATCGGCACCACCACGCTGCGCGTGCACGGGCTGGCCGAGATCGACGTCGACGTCGACTACGCCCCGTCAGAGGACCCGATCGAGGCGATGAGCCTGCTCGCCGCGGCGATCGTGACCCAGTCGGAGATCACCATCCGTCGCGCGCCGATCGAGTTCCTCGAGATCGAGCTGGCGCTGCTGGAGGAGATGGGCTTCCACTACGACCGCAGCGAGGAGTACTTCGCCGAGAACGGCCAGACCCGGCTCGTCGACCTGACCACGAAGCCGTCCGAGCTGCACGCGCCGCTGGACAAGGTGCATCCGATGCCGTTCCCCGGTCTCAACATCGACAACCTGCCGTTCTTCGCCGTGATCGCCGCCACCGCGAAGGGGCAGACGCTGATCCACGACTGGGTCTACGAGAACCGTGCGATCTACCTCACCGACCTGAACAAGCTCGGCGCGTCGGTCAAGTTGCTCGACCCGCACCGGGTGATGGTCGAGGGCCCGACCCGGTGGCGCGGCGCAGAGATGATCTGCCCGCCGGCGCTGCGGCCGGCCGTGGTCATCCTGCTCGCGATGCTCGCGGCGAAAGGGCCGTCGGTGCTGCGCAGCGTCTACGTCATCAACCGCGGTTACCAGGACCTGGCCGAGCGCCTCAACGCTCTCGGCGCCCAGATCGAGACGTTCCGCGACATCTGAACCGTCGTTCCTCAGTGCCGCAGCAACTGCGTCTGGCTGACCTCGGCCTCGACCCGTTCCCGGGTGACCGGAGAGGCCGCGACGTGCTTCGGCTGCGGCCGCAGCGGCACGGCGCGGTCGATGCTCGTGACGGCACGTAGCACGGCAGCGCCCACCAGCACGCCGGCGATGAGGTCGGTGAACCAGTGCCAGCGCAACGCCAGGGAGGTGCAGACCATGATGACGGTCAGGGCGACGACGATCCCTGCCGTGACGTGGCGGGTACGGCGGGAGGCGGCGGCGTATTGCCACCACAGGTACGCCGCGAGTCCGTAGACGAGGACCACGTTGGCGGTGTGCCCCGACGGGTACATCACGCCGCCCTCCAAGAAGCCGGGTTCGCCCAGCATCGGCGCCCCGCGCTCGAGTCCGAACTTGAAGATCGCGACGACCACGTTCACCACGAACACGCTGACTACCGCGACGAGCACCGGGCGCCACGTCGAGGCTCGGCGGGACGCCAACCACGCGACCAACCCCAGCACGGGCAGGCAGACGGCGCGCTGGCCGATGCGGTCCACCGTGACCAGCACCGGCCTGACCTCGGACAGATCACGCTGGAAGTTCAGGGCGACGTCGAGCGACCGCAGCGGCCCAGCGACCAGCACGGTCAGGACCGCGAAAGCCACCAGCAGCAGCCCGCTGCCGCACAACCCTCGGCCGAGCCGCCCGAGGCGAGTCGGCTTGGTGATCGCGGTCGCTACCCGCAGCAACGCACTCTCCATCCCGGTGGCCACCATGACCGCCGTCGTCAGGTGTACCCGCGGCTCGAACCAGCCACGCGCCTGCGCGCGAGAGAGATGCGACACACCCGGCCGTCACCGGCGACGGGCTAGCGTGGCGGGATGGATTCTACCGGTACCCGCCCCGCGAGACCCGGCCCGACCCAGCGGGTGCGGGTGGTGGACGTGCGCGCCGATCAGCGGAGCGCGCGGGAGGACCGGTTGGCAGCCGAGGAGCCGTTGGAGATCCGCCTGGCGTGGCCGGCGGCTCCGCCTCGGCGGCTCGCGGTCACCATGCGCACGCCCGGGCGCGACTTCGACCTGGCCGCTGGCTTCGTGCTCGGCGAGGGCCTCGCGCACGCCGACCAGATCCACACCGTCGCCTACTGCACCGACACCGCCCTGCCGCCCGACCAGGACTTCAACGTCGTCACGGTCGAGCTCGGCGCCCCGCCCACGCGCCCGCTGCCGGAGCGCCAGAGTGCGGTCAGCTCCGCCTGCGGGGTCTGCGGCAAGGACAGCCTGGCGGCGGTGACGGAGTTCGGTGGCAGCACGGTCGTCAGTGATCTGCAGGTTCCCTCGGAGTCGGTGCGGGCGCTCCCCGACCTGCTGCGGGCGCAGCAGCGACTGTTCGAGCGCACCGGTGGTCTGCACGCGGCCGGCCTCTTCGAGCCGGACACCCGGGCGGTGCTCGTGCGAGAGGACGTCGGCCGGCACAACGCGGTGGACAAGCTGGTCGGTGCCTGCGCGCTGCAACGGCTGCCGACCCGCGACCGGATGCTGTGCACCAGCGGGCGCGCCGGCTTCGAGATCGTGCAGAAGGCCGTACTTGCGCAGATCCCGGTCGTGGTGGCCGTCGGTGCGCCGTCCAGCCTGGCGGTGGCGTGCGCGCAGGAGTTCGATGTCACGCTGACCGGCTTCACCCGTGCCGATCGTTGCGTGGTGTACGCCGGAGGCTCCCGCATCGGCGTGTGAGCCGACCAACTGTCCGTGCCGCCCGTTAGCGTCGTCGACGTGCGCATCCTCCACACCTCGGACTGGCACCTCGGACGGTCCTTCCACCGCGAGGACCTGCTGTCCGCGCAGGGCGCGTTCATCGACCATCTGGTCGAGACGGTGCGCCACGAGCGGGTTGACGTGGTGCTGGTCTCCGGTGACGTGTTCGACCGCGCCCTGCCGCCCGTCGACGCCGTCCAGCTGGCCTCCGACGCGCTGCGCCGCCTGGCCGATGCGCGGGCGCGGGTCGTGGTCACCAGCGGCAACCACGACTCCGTCCATCGCCTCGGGTTCGCCGCCGAGCTGATCGACTCCGCCGGCATCCACCTGCGCACCCAGCCTGCCGGGGTCGGTGCGCCGATCCTCGTCGAGGCCGACGATGTCCCGCTGGCCGTCTACGGCATCCCCTACCTCGAGCCGGATGCGGTGCGCGAACCCTGGCGGCTCGCCGAGCGCACCCACACCGCGGCCCTCACCGAGGCTATGCGCCGGATCGGCTGCGACCTGCAGAGTCGGCCCTCCGACACTCGGTCGGTGGTCCTCGCGCACGCGTTCGTCACCGGCGGCGAGCCGAGCGACAGCGAGCGAGACATCAGCGTCGGTGGTGTCTCCTCAGTGCCGATGTCGGTCTTCGGCGGCGCGGACTATGTGGCGCTTGGTCACCTGCACGGCCGCCAGATACTGGCCGACTCCGTGCGCTACTCCGGCTCGCCGCTGGCCTACTCGTTCTCCGAGGCCCGCCAGCACAAGGGATGCTGGATCATCGACCTCGATACGACCGGCGTGCGGTCGGTGGAGTTCGTTCCTGCGCCGGTGCCACGCCGCCTCGGCGTGCTCCGGGGGCGTCTGGCGGATCTGTTGAGCGATCCCGCGCATGCCGGCGTCGAGGACCACTGGCTGCAGGTCACGCTCACCGACCGTCGCCGTCCCGACGAGGCCATGCGCCGGCTGCGCACCCGGTTCCCGTACGCGCTCGTGCTGGGCTTCGAGCCCGACCGGGGTGACGTGGAGGCGACCGGCCCGGTCGAGCGGGTGCGGGGCCGCAGCGACCTGCAGATCGCCGCCGCGTTCGTGGCAGACGTGCGGGGGGAGCCTCCCACCGCCGACGAGCACGCGCTGCTCGTGCACGCATGCGATGCATGGCGGACGACGGAGGTGCGGTGATGCGGCTGCACCGTTTGGAGGTCAGCGCCTTCGGGCCGTTCGCCGGCACCGAGCGCGTCGACTTCGACAGCTTGAGCAGCGCGGGGCTGTTCCTGCTGTGCGGGCCCACCGGCGGTGGCAAGACCAGCGTGCTCGATGCGGTGTCGTTCGCCCTGTTCGGCCAGGTGCCTGGCGAGCGAGACAAGGCCAAGAGCCTTCACAGCGACCACGCGCCGGCGGGCGCTGGGCCCCGCGTCGTCCTGGAGGTGACCCTGCGGGCACGCCGGATGCGCATCACCCGCTCGCCGGAGTGGACCCGTCCGAAGAAGCGGGGCAGCGGGGTCACCAAGGAGCCGGCCAAGGTGCTGCTCGAGGAACATGTCGACGGCCATTGGCGTCAGCACACCAACCGCATCGACGAGGCAGCCGACCTCCTCGGCGACCTCATCGGCATGACCGCCGGGCAGTTCTGCCAGGTCGCACTGCTGCCGCAGGGCCGCTTCGAGACCTTCCTCCGGGCCGGCTCTCAGGAGCGGCACTCGTTGCTCGAGAGACTGTTCGGCGCGCACCGGTTCCGCGCGATCGAGGAGTGGCTCGTCGACCGCCGCACGGCGCTCGGGCGCACCAGTGCCGAGCACGAGAGCGCCATCGGCATCGTCATCGCACGGGTGACCGAGGCGAGCGGGCAGCAGCCGCCCAGCGACGACGCGGGCCGGGTGGTTCCTGACCAGACCCTGATCGCCTGGTCGGCGCAGGTGCGCGACACGCTGGTCGACGCCCTGGTGAGCGCGCGCAGCGAACAAGCTGACGCCGACCTCGCCCTCAAGCGTGCCCGCGCCCAACGAGACGAGGCCCGAGCGCTGGCCGAGCTACAGGCACGCCACACCGACGCGCTGGCCCGGGCAGAGCGGCTGTCCGCGCTCGCCGAGGAGACCCACCAGCTCAGCGAGCAGATCGCCACGGCCCGGCGGGCGCAGGCGATGCACCCGGTCGTCGAGCTCTACGGCGAGTCGGTGGAGCGTGCACAGTCGGCGCGACAGCGCGTGCTGTCCTGCCTTGGCGCCGACTCTCCTGGACTGTCTGCTGGGCTGGCCGCTGACCTGCGGGAGCGGGTTGCCGAGCTGGTCGTCCACGACTCCCCCACCCAGTGGTGCGACGACGCACTGGTGGAGGCGGCGGCGGCCGCCCGCACCGAGACCGCACGGCTGACGGCCTTGACTCCGACCCAGGCAGAGCTCGACGACGTCACCAGCCGGCTCGCGCTCGCCGTCGACGACGTCCGCGACCAGGTCGCGCGGCAGCAGCGTGCCCAGGCGTCCCACGCCACCCTCACCGAGCGACGCGCACAGGCGCAGCGGGACCTGACCGCGCAGCAGTCCGCGGCCCATGACGTCGAGGCACTGCGGCAGCAGCTGCGGACCGCGCAGACGCGACGCGCTGCCGCCCGGCTGGCCGAGGAGACCGAGCGCCGCCGGCGCGAGATCCTCGCGTCTGTCTCGCAGGCAACCGAGAAGGCGCTCGCGGCCCGGGCGAGCTGGCTCGATGCCCGGCAACGACGACTCGACGGCATGGCCGGAGAGCTCGCAGCCGGGCTCTCCGACGATGTGCCGTGCCCGGTGTGTGGCGCGTGTGCGCATCCGGCCCCGGCTGCGACCACACCCGCGCAGGTCACCGCCGACGATGAGCACCACGCCGAGGAGCAGTTCCGCGATCTCGACCAGCTGCGCGCCCGACTGGCCCAGCAGCTGCATCGGTGTGAGACCGAGGTGGCCACCGCCGTCGCCGGTGCAGGCGGTCTCGATCTGACAGCCGCCACCGAGGCCTACGAGCACACGGCAGCCGAGCTGGAGCGCGCGACGCAGGCGCGCGCCGAGACGGAGGCATGCACCGAGCAGTTGCGGCGACTCGAGTCGGAGCTGGCCGATGCGGCGGCACTCGTCGCTGCCGTCGACACCGAGCTGGCCACGCACCGCGAGCGCCGCGAGCAGCTGCAGGCCCGTCACGACCAGCTGCGTCGCACTCTCGACCTGGCCATCGGCACGACGACCGGGCTTCCCGAGCGCCTTACCGAGGCGCAGACGGCCGAGCGTGCGACCACCGAGCTCGCCGAGGCCGTGACCGGCTGGCGTGGCGCCTGCGCCGAGCTGGCCTCCCGCGGCCGACGCCTCGATCAGGCGTTGCGCTCCCACGGCTTCGCCGATCTCACGGAGGTAGGCTCGAGCATGCTGTCGTCCACCGGGATCAGCGATCTCGAGGCGCTGCTCGCTGAGCGAGCAGCCGAGGACCGCCAGGTGCACGAGCTCCTCGACGACCCAGCCGTGCGCGCGGCCGCAGCCGCGCCTGCGGTCGACGTCGCCGCGCTCGAGCCACGGCTGGCGGCGCTCGAGCAGCGCCGTGACGCTGCGGTCGCGACCCAGTCCGAGCTGGCGCGCCAGGCCGACCGGCTCGAGCGGTTGCACTCCGAGCTCGACGCGGCGCTTGCGGCCTGGCAGCCGGTCCGGGAGGCACACCGCACCGCTGCCTCGCTGGCCGCGCTGTGCACCGGCACGTCCGCCGACAACCCCGACCGCGTGCGGTTGTCGTCCTACGTCCTGGCCGCGCGTCTGTCCCAGGTCGTCGACGCCGCCAACGAGCGGCTCGACCGGATGACCGCCGGACGCTACCTGCTCGAGCATTCCGCAGCGCGGGGCGTCGGCGATCGTCGCGGTGGCCTTGGTCTGCGGGTGTGCGACGGCTGGACCGGTGCCAGCCGAGACCCGGCGACCCTGTCCGGCGGCGAGACGTTCATCGCCTCCCTGGGCCTCGCGCTGGGCCTGGCCGACGTCGTCGCCTACGAGGCCGGCGGTGTCGAGCTCGGCACGTTGTTCGTCGACGAAGGCTTCGGCACGCTCGACGCCGACAGCCTCGACGAGGTGATGGACGTCCTCGACAGCCTGCGCAGCGGCGGTCGGGTGGTCGGCCTGGTCAGCCACGTCGCCGAGCTGCGGGCGCGGATCACCTCTCAGGTGCAGGTCGCCAAGACCCGCACCGGCTCAACGCTGGGCCAGGTGTGACCGGAGACGCCGTGCACCGGGAGCCGGCCCGAGGCCTGGCCGCCGTCGACCTCGACGGCGTGTTGGCCGACGTCCGTCACCGGCTGCACCACGTGCGCTCCCGACCCAAGGACTGGTCGGCATTCTTCGCCGCCGCCGCTGATGACCTGGTGCTGGAGGACGGGCGCGTCGTGGCCGACCGGCTGGCACTCGACCACGACCTGCTGTACCTCTCCGGGCGGCCGGAGCGGTGCCGGGTCGACACCGAGGACTGGCTACGCCGGCATGGTCTGCCGCCGGCCCCGGTCTGGCTGCGCCCCGAGGGCGATCATCGACCGGCCCGCCAACTCAAGGTCGACCTGCTGCGCCGGCTTCAGCGTGACCAGCCGGTGGCCGTTCTCGTCGACGACGACCCCGCGGTCTGCGCGGCCGCGGAGCAGGCCGGCTTCACCGTCTTCCGTGCGACCTGGATGACCGAACAGCCCACGTTGTACGAGGCGCAGGAGACCGACGGCCGGAGCTGACCAGGGGTGCGTCGGCCCGGATGTGGTCCGGATCTCAGCGCTCGCCGACCCATCTGAGCCCTGGGTCGTGTCGAACTACCTACGACAGACATCGGCGGCCCACCACGGGGTCCGGTAGATCTCGACGGTCGTGATGGGAGGCGGGTGCGATGACCTACGCTCAGGCAAAGGATGGCGACGTCATCGCCCTGGCCGACCGACGAGGTGGACGCATGGCACGTGACCCGATCCCGCTGCGCGTGGGACAGGGGACTGGCGATCGGCTGAATGCGCTCAACGACCTGCTGGCGCGGGTGGCACGCGGCGATGAGGAGGCATTCGGGCAGCTCTACGACGCGTTGGCCCCCGCCGTGTTCGGGCTCGCCCGCCGGGTCGTCCGCGACCCGGCACGTGCCGAGGAGATCGCGCAGGAGGTCTTCCTGAGCGTCTGGCAGAAGGCGACCCGGTTCGACCCCGCGCGCGGCTCAGCGTCCACCTGGGTGCTGACCTTGACACATCGCCGCGCGGTGGATGTGGTCCGATCGTCGGAGGCCGCCACGCGGCGGGAGGAACGCGTGTCGACCCAGGAGACGCCGTACGACGAGGTGGCCGAGACCGCGACCACACGGATGGAAGGCCAGCAGGTCCGGCGCTGCATGGGCACGCTGACCGACCTGCAGCGCGAGGCGGTCACCCTCGCCTACTACGGCGGCTATACCTACCCGGAGGTTGCCAGCCTCCTCGAGGCGAACCTCTCCACGATCAAGACCCGCATGAGGGACGGCCTTATCCGGCTGCGCGACTGCCTAGGAGGTGCTCGATGAACGCCGAGATCCATGCGCTCGCCGGTGCCTACGCGCTCAATGCCCTTCCGGCGGACGAGCGCGACCTCTTCCGTGCCCACCTCGAGCAGTGCCCCACATGCCGCCGGGAGGTCCAGGAGTTCACGAGCACGGCCGCCCGTCTCGGCGCCGATGCCGCTGAGGCGGCGCCCGCACGGATGCGGACCCAGGTGATGGAGCGAGTCGCGCACACCCGCCAGTGGGCGCCAATTCCTCGCACCGAGGACAGCTCCCCCGGTGACGACTCCGTGGTGAGGCCGATGCGCCGACGTCGCACCGTCCGTCTGCTCGCGGCGGCCGCCGCCCTGGTGCTGGTCGCGCTCGCCGGTGGAGTCGCGATCGGCAGGTGGCTCGTCGACGACCCCGCGCGGGATCCGATCGGCTCCGTGGTCGCCGCCGACGATGCGCAGATCGGGCAGGCGCGTCTCGACGGCGGCGGCACGCTCACCCTGATCAGCTCTGCCGAGCAGCAGAGCGCGGTCGTGATGGCCGAGTCACTGCCGGAGCTCTCGCCGGAGCAGATCTACCAGCTGTGGATCATCGACGACTCCCAGGTCCGCTCGGCCGACGTCTTCTTCGACGGCACCGGCCAGGCGCAGGTGCAGCTGCTCGACGACGTCGATCCTGGCGAGCAGGTCGCGATCACGCGTGAGCCGCAGGGCGGATCCCCCCAGCCGACGATGGACCCGCTCGGCATGGTGGCGCTCACCTGAGCCAGAGCCGGCGCTAGAGTCCGGGTATGTCCCCACCGCCCCATCCGGTCGACCCGACCTTCCTGGACCTGCCGTTGCAGCGCCTGGCCGACGCGGCGTTGCAGCGTGCTCGCGACTTCGGCGTCCAGCACGCCGACTTCCGGCTCGAGCGCATCCGCACCCAGGACATCTCGCTGCGCGACGCCCAGCTGCAGGGCGCCGTCGACGGTGAGTCGCTCGGGTTCGCCGTACGCGTCATCGTCGACGGCACGTGGGGGTTCGCGTCATCGGTCGAGCTCAGCCAGGAGGCTGCCGTGCGGGCCACCGAGCAGGCCGTCAACGTCGCCCGCGTGTCCAAGCCGATCAGCTCCGAAGCGATCGAGCTGGCACCGGAGCCGGTGCACAGCGACGTCAGCTGGGTCTCCGCCTACCAGCTGGACCCGTTCGCGGTCGCATTGGCCGACAAGGTCGAGCTGCTGCGGCAGTGGAGCGACCGGCTGCTGGCCGGCGCCGCGGTCGAGCACGTCACCGCCGGCCTCAACCAGGTGTTCGAGAACAAGTTCTACGCCGACCTGGCAGGCACGACGACGACCCAGCAGCGGGTGCGCCTGCAGCCCGTGGTGGAGGCGCACGGCACCGACGCCGGCTCCGGGCGGTTCGACTCCATGCGCACGGTGGCTCCCCCGGTCGGTCGTGGCTGGGAGTACCTCACCGGCACCGGCTGGGACTGGGATGCCGAGCTGGACCAGATCCCCACCCTGCTGGCCGAGAAGCTGGCGGCGCCTTCGGTGCAGCCCGGCAGCTACGACCTCGTGGTCGACCCCTCCAACCTGTGGCTGACGATCCACGAGTCCATCGGTCACGCCACCGAGCTCGACCGGGCGCTCGGCTACGAGGCGAACTACGCCGGCACCTCCTTCGCCACGATCGACCAGCTGGGCACTTTGCAGTACGGCTCCCCCGCGTTGCGGGTCACCGGGGACCGCACGGTCGAGCACGGCCTCGCCACGGTCGGGTACGACGACGAGGGCGTCGCCGGTCAATGCTGGGACATCATCGACGATGGTGTGCTGGTGGGCTACCAGCTCGATCGCCGGATGGCGCTGATGATGGGGCTCGAGCGCTCCAACGGTTGCGCGTTCGCCGACTCGCCGGGCCACATCCCGATCCAGCGGATGGCCAACGTCTCGATCCGGCCGGCCGACGACGACACGTCGACCGCGGACCTGGTGGGCCGGGTCGAGAACGGCATCTACGTCGTCGGGGACAAGTCCTGGTCGATCGACATGCAGCGCTATAACTTCCAGTTCACCGGCCAGCGGTTCTTCCGGATCGAGAACGGCGAGATCAAAGGCCAGCTGCGCGACGTCGCATACCAGGCGACCACCACAGAGTTCTGGCGGTCGATGGAGGCGGTCGGCGGCCCCGCTACCTGGGTCCTCGGCGGCGCCTTCAACTGCGGCAAGGCGCAGCCGGGCCAGGTCGCGCCGGTGAGCCACGGCTGTCCCAGCGCGCTGGTGCGCGGCATCAACATCTTGAACACCGCGAGTGAGTCCGGCCGCTGACGCACGCCATCGCGCTACCTGCCTCGGAAAGGAAACCCCGGTGACCCCCACGCCGCAAGAGCTCGTCGAGCACGCGCTCGCCTCCAGCACGGCCGCGGGATGCGTCGTCGTCCTACGCGTGTCGACCAGCGCAAACCTGCGGTGGGCCAACAACACGCTGACGACCAACGGCGTCATCAACGACACCACCGTCACCGTGATCAGCACGCACGAGGGCGCCTCCGGCACCGCCGCCGGGGTCATCGGCCGCAGCGCCACCAGCCGGGACCAGGTCACCGAGATCGTCCAGGCAGCCGACGCCGCGGCTGCCGCAGCCGGGCCGGCGGAGGACGCCCGACCGCTCGTGGCGGGCGCGGCCACGGCCGACTGGACCGAGCCGCCGGGCGAGACCTCCGTTGCCGTCTTCGACCGGTTCGCACCCGAGCTCGCAGAAGCGTTCGGCCGGGCCCGCGACGCCCGGCAGGTGCTGTATGGATACGTTGAGCACGACGTCACGACCACCTACGTCGGTTCCTCCACAGGCCTGCGGCTCCGGCACGTCCAGCCGACCGGCCACGTCGGCATCACCGGCAAGGACACCGACTTGACCCGGTCCGCATGGGTGGGACAGGCGACCCGCGACTTCGGCGACGTCGACGCGCTCGGGCTGTCCGCGGAGCTCTCCCGCCGGCTCGAGTGGGCGGAGCGGCAGGTCGACCTCCCGGCCGGGCGATACGACACCGTGCTGCCGCCAACGGCCGTGGCCGACCTGTTGATCTATCTCTACTGGACCGCCGGTGGCCGCGATGCGCACGACGGCCAGAGCGTGTTCAGCCGTCCGGGCGGAGGCACCCGAGTCGGCGACCAGCTCTCGTCGCGTCCCGTCCGGCTGCACTCCGACCCCGCCTTGCCGGGCCTGGAGTGCGCTCCGTTCGTCGTGGCCACCGCGTCGACGTCGGAGACCAGCGTGTTCGACAACGGCCTGCCGGTCGGGCCGACGGACTGGATCAGCGACGGACGGCTGCAGCACCTGCTGCAGTCGCGGCACTCGGCGTCGTTGACCGGCTTGGCCGAGACACCGCCGGTCGACAACCTCGCGCTCGTCGCCGACGACGGGCAGGGATCGGTCGACGACCTCGTCGCGGGCACCGAGCGCGGCCTGCTGCTGACCTGCCTGTGGTACATCCGTGAGGTCGACCCGCAGACGCTGCTGCTGACCGGGCTGACCCGAGACGGTGTGTATCTGGTGGAGAACGGCGAGGTCACCGGCGCGGTCAACAACTTCCGCTTCAACGAGAGCCCGGTGGACCTGCTAAGCCGGTTCGGCGCCGCCGGGGCGACGGTTCCCGCGTTCTCCCGGGAGTGGGGCGACTACTTCCCCCGTACCGCGATGCCGGCGCTGCGGGTGCCCGACTTCAACATGTCGAGCGTCTCCCAGGCACGCTGATTCCGTCCGCGGTGTGATTGGGCTCCGTTCGGCCGCGAACGCCATACCCGCGCCTGACCGGGCTTGCTCCCGCCTCCCGAGGCTTGCACGCCTTGGGAGGCAGGCGAAAACCATGGTCACATGGCGTGCACGACGGGGGCGGGGGTACGGCGGGGCGCTGCGACGGTGTGGCGGGGCCGGCGCAGCACAAGTCAGCGCGGGGCGCCGCCGGGGACGGGCGCCGGCGGGTCGCAGGGCTCGCGGGTGAACACGAACGTGGCTGCGTCGAGGTGGGAGACCGTCCCGTCCGCGTGACGCACGACCTGCAGCCGCTCCCCGGTGAAGTAGCCGTCACACCCCACGAAGGTGTCCGTGCCCGTGGGACGGAACCGCGACTGCCGACCGCCACGCAACCCGGCGAGCTGCAGGTTCCCGGGCTGCGTGGCATGGTCCAGCGACAGCGTGTAGGCGACGTGACCCCAGTGCCACAGCCCGAGCAGCTCCGCTACCGCGGGATCGACCGACTCCGTTGGGAGCCACTCGGGCTCGAGGGTCGGTTCGTGCGCACGGACGGTGCCGATCAGCGACCGCAGGAGTCCGCCGATGTCCAGGCCGGATGTCCCGTTCGCCAGTACGACGGCACCGACGCGCGTCGCGGGGTCGCCGAACATGCCGGCGAGGAAGCCGGGCATCGACCCGCCGTGGCCCACGACCAGGGCGTCGTCGAGACGGGCGAGCTCGAGCCCGAGGCCGTAGCTGTGTGCCGCCGCTGTCTCCGGCGCACCGGACTGCGGTGTGCGCATCTCGGCGACCGTCTCCGGCGACAGCACGGCGGGGTCGGGGTCCAGCAGCACGCCCAGCCATCTGCCGAGGTCGCCGACCGTGCTCCACAGCTGGCCGGCCGGCGCCATCGCGGCGGTGTCCTGCGCCGGCTCGCCAGTCAGCGTGCCGGCGAAGGCATGCACCGAGTATCCCGTCGCGTGCGGGGACATCGGCGAGTACGACGTGCGCACCATGCCGAGCGGCCGCAGAAGATGCTGCTCGACCGACTCCCGCCAGCTGCGCCCGCGCAGTCGGGCCACCAGCTCGCCGAGGACGCCGTACCCGAGGTTGGAGTAGTGGAACTGACGGCCGGGTGGCAGCACCCCGGCCGTGCCGGCGTGGCGTCCGGCGAGGTCCGCCCAGCTCACGCCTGGGCTGCGCTCCCACCACGGCCCGGCAGGCTCGGCCTGCATCCCCGACGAGTGCGCCAGCAACGACCGCACCGGGTGCTCGGCGTACGGCGCGTCCGGTAGGTGCCGCCCCACCGGATCACCGAGGTCGAGCCGACCCTCGTCCCGTAGCTGCAACACCAGCGCGGCGGTCATGGTCTTGGTGATGGAGCCGATGCGGTACTGCGTGTCGGCGGTGGGCTCGACATTCGTACCCGCGACCCGGCCACGGGTGCCGGCCCACACCAGCGCACGGTCTCGAACCACCGCGGCGACGACCGACGGCATCCGGCCGGACGCCTGTGCGGCGGCGAGGTGCGCGCGCAGACGCACCGCAGTCGACGGCAGCACGCGATCCGTCATGGGCGCACCGGCAATCTGCTGCTCGGCACCGGCTTGTTCAGCACCGGCTTACTCGGCATCGGCTCACTCGGCGAAGGCCTCGGGTGGTGGGCAGCTGCAGACCAGATTGCGGTCGCCGTAGGCCTGGTCCACCCGGCCCACCGGGGGCCAGTACTTGTCGCCGGACAGGCCGCCGGGGAAGGCGCCCTGCTGCTGGCTGTAGTCGCGGCCCCAGTCCCCTGCCAGGTCACGCGCCGTGTGCGGCGCGCCCCGCAGCGGGCTGGTCTCCGGAGTCCAGCGGCCCGACGTCACCTCGTCGATCTCGGCGCGAATCGCGATCATGGCGTCGCAGAAGCGGTCGAGCTCGGCGAGGTCCTCGGACTCGGTCGGCTCCACCATCAGCGTGCCCGGCACCGGGAAGCTCATCGTCGGCGCATGGAACCCGTAGTCGATGAGCCGCTTGGCGACGTCGTCCACGCTCACGCCGGATACCTTGGTCATCTCCCGCAGGTCGAGGATGCACTCGTGCGCGACGAGGCCACCGTGCCCGGTGTAGAGCACCGGGAAGTGCTCACCGAGCCGCTTGGCCACGTAGTTCGCCGACAGCACGGCGACCGAGGTGGCGTCGGTCAGCCCCTGCGCGCCCATCATGCGCACATAGGCCCAGGAGACGGGCAGGATGCCGGCCGAGCCGTAGGGCGCGGCGCTGACCGGCCCGATCCCCTCGCGCTGCCCGACGTCGGGATGCATCGGGTGCGACGGCAGGTAGGGCACCAGGTGCTCGGCGACCGCCACCGGGCCGACGCCGGGCCCGCCGCCGCCGTGCGGGATGCAGAAGGTCTTGTGCAGGTTCAGGTGGGACACGTCCCCGCCGAACGCGCCGGGCGAGGCGTAACCGAGCAACGCATTGAGGTTGGCGCCGTCGACGTAGACCTGGCCGCCGTGGCTGTGCACGATCTCGCACAGCTTGGTGATGCCGTCCTCGTAGGCGCCGTGCGTGGACGGGTAGGTCACCATGATCGCCGCGAGGTCGTCGGAGTGCTCCTCACACTGCGCTGTGAGGTCCTCGAGGTCCACGGTGCCGTCGTCGGCGGCCTTCACCACCACGACCCGCATACCTGCCATCACCGCGGAGGCGGCATTGGTGCCGTGAGCGCTGGAGGGGATCAGGCAGACGTTGCGCTCGCCCTGGCCGTGCTCGCGGTGGTAAGCACGAATCGCGAGCAGCCCGGCGAGCTCGCCTTGCGACCCGGCGTTGGGCTGGATGGAGACGCGGGCGTAGCCGGTCACCTCGGCCAACCAAGCCTCCAGCGATCTGATCAGCTCCGCATAGCCCTGCGCGTCCGACGCCGGGGCGAACGGGTGCAGGTCGGCGAACCCCGGCAGGCTGATCGGCTCCATCTCGGCCGCGGCGTTGAGCTTCATCGTGCAGGAGCCGAGCGGGATCATGCCGCGGTCGAGGCCGAAGTCCCGGTCGGACAGCCGACGCAGATAGCGCAGCATCGCGGTCTCGGACCGATGGGTGTGGAACACCGGGTGCTGAAGGTACGGCGTGGTGCGGACCAGGTCGGCGGGCAGCGCGTCGTCGGTGCTGACGTCGACGTCGGCCACTGAGGGCACGGAGCCCGACGCGATGCCGAACGCCCGCCAGAGCGCGTCGAGGTGCTCCGCGGTCGTCGTCTCGCCGGTGGAGACACCCACGTGGTCGGCGTCGACGAGCCGAAGGTGAATCCCGCCCTCGCGCGCCGCTGCCACCACCGCCTCGGCGCGGCCAGGCACCCGCGCCAGCACGGTGTCGAAGAATGCGGCGTGCACGACCTCGACGCCACCCTCGGCCAAGCCGGCGGCCAGGACAGCGGCGTAGCGGTGGACCCGCTCCGCGATCCGCCGGAGCCCCTGCGGTCCGTGGTAGACGGCGTACATGGCAGCGGTGACCGCGAGCAGCACCTGTGCCGTGCAGATGTTGGACGTGGCCTTGTCGCGGCGAATGTGCTGCTCGCGCGTCTGCAGCGCCAACCGGTAGGCAGGCTGACCGGCGGAGTCGACGGACACGCCGACCAGCCGACCCGGGATCTGGCGCTCCAGGCCACTGCGTACGGCCATGTAGCCCGCGTGCGGGCCGCCGTAGAACAACGGCACCCCGAAGCGCTGAGCGGAACCGACGACCACGTCGGCGCCCCAGGCACCGGGCGCCTCCAGCAGGCACAGCCCGAGCAGGTCGGCGGCCACGACGACGAAGCCGCCGGCTTCGTGCACCTGCTCGGCGAGCGCACCGGGGTCCCAGACCCGCCCGCTGGCGCCGGGGTACTGGATCAGCACACCGGACAGGCCCTCGCCCAGGTCGTCGGGCAGCCCGTGGGACAGGTCGGCCACCACCAGGTCGATCCCGAGGGCCTCGGCCCGCGTCTGCACCACCGCGATCGTCTGCGGCAGCGCGTCGCTGTCGACGACGAACGCGCCGTTGGACCGACCACCGCTTCCGCTGCGGTTCGCGCGGCGGATCAGCGTCATCGCCTCCGCGGCGGCGGTGCCCTCGTCGAGCAGCGAGGCATTGGCGGTCGAGAGTCCGGTGAGATCGCCGACCACGGTCTGGAAGTTCAGCAGCGCCTCCAGCCGACCCTGCGAGATCTCTGGCTGGTACGGCGTGTAGGCGGTGTACCAGGCCGGGCTCTCGAGCACGTTCCGGCGAATGACCGCCGGCGTGACGGTGCCGTAGTAGCCGAGGCCGATCATCGGCTCGGCCGGTGCGTTGCAGTCGGCGAGCGCGGCGAGGTCGGACAAGGCCTCGGTCTCCGATGCGGGCGCCGGCAGGTCGAGCGCGCCGCGGGCGCGAATCACCGGCGGCACGGCCGCGTCCATCAGGGCGTCCAGTGTGGAGAAGCCGACCGCGGCCAGCATCCGCTCCTGCTCACGAGACGACGGGCCGATGTGCCGCTGGCTGAACGCCACGGCGTGGTCGAGGTCGGAAAGACGGGGACGGTCACTCATCGGCAGGCTCCAGCGGGCTCGGACACGCGGCGGCGCCTCCCCCTCTGTCGGCGCGGCGCCTCCAGAGTCGCCTGGTCCGCACGGTCCTGGTCGCCTGAGAGGTTCCGGGGAGGATTTGCCCCTTCGGCGCCCCGCGCCGGTGTCGCGACACCGGACGAGGACTCTCCCGCGCGGGATTGACGGCACTTTCGAACGTACCAGGGTCGCCGGCGCGCCGGCCTACGCGGTGGCCAGCCGTGGCGCGGCCAGCCGTGGCGCGGGGCGTCAGCCGGTGAGCTTCGCCGCCCGCCGTGCGGACAGTTCGTCGGCGGGGACCTGGACTGCCTCGGCCCGCTCACTGGGCAGCTCGAGCAGCGACCCCTCGATCTCGCGCCACACGCCACCGATCGCGATGCCGAAGACACCCTGTCCGCCCTGGAGCAGGTCGATGACCTCGTCGTTGGACGTGCACTCGTAGACGCTCGCACCGTCACTCATCAAGGTGACCTGGGTCAGGTCGTCGGTGCCGCGCTCGCGCAGGTGGTGGATCGCCGCGCGGATCTGCTGCAGCGAGACACCGGCGTCGAGGAGGCTCTTGATCACCTTCAGCAGCAGGACGTCGCGAAACGAGTACAGCCGCTGGGTGCCAGAGCCGGTGGCCGAGCGTACGGTGGGGTCGACCAGGCCCGTGCGTGCCCAGTAGTCGAGCTGGCGGTAGGTGATGCCGGCGGCGCTGCACGCGGTCGGTCCGCGGAAGCCGACGTCATCCGGCAGTGGTGACAACTGCGCGTCGAAGAGCAGGCCCTGCTCCCCCGCCGCGCGCTCCGCCGAGGCCTCGGCTTCGGAACGCCTTCGGGACCCGGGTGCTCCCTCGTTGTCGCCTACGCCGCTCACCGTGACCTCCGAATGTCTGCCGATCCCCGCCCCTGTGACAGCCGCACCGTTGCTCCCGTGGGGAGTGGCCGGGGCAGAGTTACACCGCGGATGTTCTGTACAGCAAGGTATGCCCACAGCCCCGGTGGGTCAACGACGCCGCCCGGCATCAGCGGGCGTGTCGTAAGCCTCAACCTCTGGTGGAGGTAGAGCCATTACCCAGGGTCGAAGTCCTCTGGCGTGACCTGGTCGAGAAACTCCCGGAACTTCTCGACCTCCTCCTCCTGCTCGTCGGGCACGATGATGCCCGCCTCGTCCAGCACACCTTCGTCGCAGACGATGCGCGAGCCGGTGCGCAGCGCGAGCGCGATCGAGTCCGACGGGCGGGCGCTGACCTCGACCCCGGACGCCAGCACCAGCTCGGCATAGAAGACGCCCTCGCGCACCTCGGTGATCCGGACCTCGGTCAGCTCCTGCTGGGTCGCCTCGAGCAGGTTCTTCAGCAGGTCGTGCGTCAACGGACGCGGTGGCACCACGCCCTGTTGGGCGAACGCGATCGCGGTCGCCTCCACGGCCCCGATCCAGATAGGCAGGTATCGCTCGCCGTCGCTCTCGCGCAGCAAGACGATCGGTTGGTTGGAGGGCATCTCTACACGGACGCCCACGACATCCACATCGCGCACAGGCTCCACCCTACCGGTGCACCTGCCGTTGCACAGGCCTGCTGCATCTGCCACCTACTGTGGAGTCCGTCAACGGCGGTGGCGCAGGCCGATCTTGACCAGAGTCGTGTGCAGCCGCAACGACAGTGCGGCGAGCTCGTGCACGACCTGCTCGGCCCGTGCCTTGGCCGCGGCATCACGCTGGCGCTCCAGCGGCGTCACGACCTGCTCGACGAGCCCGATCTCTCGGTCGGCGGCCGTTCGGAACGAGCGCAGGTGCCGCGGCTCGAGACCGAAAGCGGCCATCTCCCCCACCGTCTTTGCCACCACCAGCGCGTCAGCGTCGTAGTAGGTCGTGCTCCCGGGCCCGACCCGCGCACGCACCAGCCCGTACGTCTCGATCTGCTCCAGCAGCGCGTCGGCGATGCCGGCAGCCTCGACGAGCTCCCGCCGCGACAGACGCAGGTCGGTCCGCTCGGCACGGAAGGCCTCGGCGTCAGGAGCGTCGGCACCGGCGACCACCACCCGCGGTACCCGTGGCGTGCCGCCACCGGAGTCCGGCGGCTCCAGCCCGCGGTCGATCGCGTCGAGGTGCTCCTTGATCACCTTCAGCGGCAGATAGTGGTCGCGCTGGGCAACCAGCACGTAGCGCAGCCGCTCGACGTCGGCGTGGGAGAACTTGCGGTACCCGGCGCTGGTCCGTTCGGGCTCGACCAGACCCTCGGCCTCCAGAAATCGGATCTTGGAGATCGTCACGTCGGGAAAGTCAGGCTGTAGCCGGCCGATCACCTCGCCGATGCTCATTCGAGCCCGCAGCGGAGCGGCGGAGGTCACCGTGCGTTTCCGCCGCGGCTCGCGTGGCTGGCGAAGTAGACGAGTCGATACTTGCCGATCTGCACCTCGTCCCCGCCCGACAACAGGACCTCGTCGATCCGGTCGCGGTTGACGTAGGTGCCGTTCAGGCTCCCGACGTCGGCGACGACGAAGCCGTCCGAGGTACGCCGAAAGGCGGCGTGCCGCCGCGACACCGTGACGTCGTCCAGGAAGATGTCGCTGTCGGGATGCCGTCCCGCGGACACCTCCTCGGTGTCCAGCAGGAACCGGGAGCCGGCGCTGGGACCGCGCTGCACCACCAGCAGGGCGCTGCCGGCCGGCAGCGCGTCGACCGCTGCTGCGTCGTCCGGGCTCAGGTCGGCGGCCTCCGCACGCTCGGCGTCGCCGTCGGCGGGAAAGGTGATGTTCGCGGTCGACTCCGCAAGACGCTCAGAGCTGACCGGCTGCTCGATCCGGTGCCCGCACTGGCTGCAGAAGCGCGCAGTGTCGGGGTTCTCGTGCCCGCACTCGGTGCAGAAGGGCATTCGGGTCCTCCCTGGAGCCGTCTTCGTTGGATCCGCCAGACCTCCATCCAACCTCACGGCAGCAATGGATGGACATGTACACCCGGACACAACCCTGAAGCGGCGGTGGAGGTTGACGGTGGGTGAAACCTATGGCGGCGCTGGCGGGCGGGTCAACCTATGCGGACTCGACCTGTGACCGGTAGGTGTCGGCGTCCAGCAGGCCGTCGACCTCCTCGGCTCGCGCCGGCTCGACCTCGAACAGCCAGCCCTCGCCGTACGGGTCTGAGTTGATCAGGTCGGGTGTCTGCTCCAGCGCATCGTTGAGCGCAACCACCGTGCCGCTGATCGGGGCGTAGATGTCGGACACGCTCTTGGTGGACTCCAGCTCACCGATCGCGGCTCCCGCCTCGACGGTGCTGCCTGCTTCGGGCAACTGGACGTACACGATGTCGCCAAGTGCCTCCTGGGCGAAAGCGGTGATACCGATCCGCACCGAGCCGTCCTGCTCGCCCGGTTGGCGGACCCACTCGTGGTCGGCGGTGTACTTGAGGTCGTCGGGATACACGGCTGCTCCTGTCGCGGTGACTATCGGTGGGTGTTCTGCTGGTCGAGGTCTACTGGTCGGGGGCGGGCTGAGCGTACTGAGGCGGTTCGGGAGTGTGCAACGACTCGATCTCGATCGAGTCCGAGGTGCTGATGTAGACCTCCCCGCCGAGCTCCTCGATCTCGTCGGTCAGGCCACCACGAAACGTCATCGCCTCTTCCAGCGTCGTGGGCGGTCCGATGACCTCGAAGACGTACGGCGGGGTCAGCACGGTGCCGTCCACCGAGACACCTTCCTCGGTGTCGACGAAGCTGGTGCTGGCGACGACACGCACCTTGTTGTTGATCTCGATCGCCTCGGCACCGGCATTGCGCATCTCCTGCAAAGCGTTGAGCAGCGTGGTGGTGCCGACCTCGTCGGCGGGGTCGATGATGGTCACCGAGATGCCCGGGCCGCGGGCGGGCACGGTGCCGGCGAGCACGCTGAGCGTCTCCACCTGGTCCTCAGCCTCCTCGATCGCGGTCTCGCGCCGCTCGGTGCTGCTGCGCAAGGAGTCGCGACGCTCCTCCAGGTCGGCGATCTCCTCCCTGGCCTGCCGCGATGCTCGTTCGAGCGAGTCGAGCAGCGTGATCAGGTCCTCTCGGCGGGCTCCGGCGAACTCGGTGTCGTCGTTGATCGTCTGCACCTGCACGACGGCGAGGAACCCGAGGATCGCGAGCACCCCGCCCACCACGGCCTGCCCCCGTGATATCCGAGGCTGCAGCGACCGCCGCAACCGGTCCCGCCCGCTGTCGCGGTCGCCGGCGGGTGGGGACGCGGTGTCGTCACGACGCTCGTCGGTCGGAGTCATGTCAGGGTGTCGTTCTCACGGGCACGCCGGATCACAGGGGCGCTCTCATGCGTGCAGGATGTGTCGGCGAATTGCGGCCACGTTGGCGAAGATCCGGATACCGAGCACCACGATGACTCCGGTGGAGAGCTGGTTGCCGACGCCGAGCTGGTCTCCGAGGTAGACGATGAAGGCGGAGATGAAGACGTTGGAGAAGAACGACACCGTGAACACCTTGTCGTCGAACGTCCCGTCGAGGAAGGCGCGCAGACCACCGAACACCGCGTCGAGCGCCGCCACGACCGCGATGGGCAGGTAGGGCTGCAGCTCGACCGGCACGTTGGGCTCGAGCAACAGGCCGACGATGACCCCAAGCAGCAGACCCAGAGCCGCGATCACTGGGTCACCTGGGGAGTATCGTCTGCATATCTGAGCTGCCCGGCGTTGCGCGCGGGAACCGTCAACGAGTCGACGGTCTCGGTGTCGAACTGCAAGCCGAAGTTCGCCTCCAGGTCGAGCCAGGTCTGCCCCGCCGCTGTCTCGAAGAACCGCGCTTCGAGGGTGTTGGGATCGCCGATGGCGCGTACGACGTAGGGCGGCTGCAGAGATCTGAAGTTCACCGTGATCGCGCGGTTGGCGCTGCCGATCGCGGTGCGGCTGGTGATCCGTTGCCCATTGATGCTGATGGCCTCCGCGCCCGCGACCCAGAGCCCGTTGACCAGGGTCCGCAGGTCGCTGTCGAGCACCTGCCCCTGGTGGCCGGCCGACTCGGCGGCATCATCGACGGTCACCACCATGCCGGGGCCGACCGCCGGAAACGTTCCGGTGACGACTCCGAGCTGCTCGGCGCGCCCGCTGACCCTCGCGCCGCGCTCGGTCAGCTCGTCGACGTCGGCCTGCAGCGCCCGGACGTCGAGGGTCAGCTCGGCCGACTGTGCGCGCAACTGGTCGAAGTCGTCGCTCTGCTCGTGGATCCGCTCGATCAGCCCGGCCCGCTCCTCCTCCAGTGCCGGCCGGCTGCGGTCGGTCTGGATCGCGGCGACGGCCAGCATCAGCCCGAACACCACGGTCGCGACCACCAGGCCTACGTAGCCCTTCCTCCTCGGCGGCTCCGAAGCCGCACCCCGCTGTTCCGCGACGTACGCGTAGTCCTCGTCGAGGGTGTTCCTCATCAGGTGGTTCAGCAGCGACATCGAGTCGGCGCGGCCGGAGTCGGCGCCTGGTGGGTGGTCGTACTCGGCGATCGGTGGGCCCTGCACAGTCATGTCCTCCGCGGGCCGGCGAGCAGTCTGCGGACCTGCCATCCGTACAGCACGCCGCCCCACCAGTACAACGCCGTACCCCAGATGGCGAAGGCCCAGCCGAACACGTCGGCGAGCGTCGGCAGCGTGCCGTTGCCCTCACCGAGCAGCAGCAGCGGAAACGCGTAGAGCAGGTTTGCGGTGGCCGCCTTGCCGAGGAAGTGCACCGGCAGCGCGTTGTAGCCGCGCGTACGCAAGAACGGCACCAGCGAGAACAAGAAGACGTCACGCAACGGCAGAGCCAACGCCAGCGGCCACGGGATGATGTCGCGCATCGCCAGGCCGATGACGACGGCCAGGATGTAGCAGCGGTCGGCGACCGGGTCCAGGTACTGGCCCACCTTGCTCGTCTGGTTCAGGCTGCGCGCCAGCTTGCCGTCGAGGTAGTCGGTCACACCGGAGAGCATGAGTACGCCGATCGCCCACGCGTCCTCCTCGGGGCCGAGCACGAGCCACAAGAACAGCGGCACCCCCGCGAGCCGGGCGAGGCTCACGACGTTGGGGATGGTCAGGATGCGGTTGGAGATCGTGCGATCGCCATCCTGATCCACCACCGACACGCCCTCCACTTTGTCTCCCACGATGACAGCGAGACTAATACGTCGTCGTGCGCCACCGTGCACGACCCGCTGCCGCTCGACGCGCGTCCGCAGCGGCCCGCAGGACGCGAGGTGGTACCGGGCTCTTCACCCGCACCGCGGGCAGACGTCGGTGGCGCCGTCCTGTGCTGCACGGAGCTCTTACCGTGCGCCAGGGCGGAGCCGGCGGTCGGGCCGACAGTGTCCGGTTTCACGACATAGTTGACGTCTGTCCCGGGACATAGTTGACACCTCACCCGGAGGTGGAGCCCCATGTCGCTGGCCGAGCTCGTGATCACGTCGGTGAAGGTCGAGGGGCGGACCAAGAGCGAGGTCGCCCGCGACTATCGGATCTCCCGCTGCTGGGTCCATCAGCTGGTGAAACGGTTCGAGGCTGAGGGTGCGAGCGCCTACCAGCCGCGGCCGCGTCGACCGCACTCCAACCCTCGCGCGGTCGATGCCGAGCTGGAGGAGCAAATCGTGCGGCTGCGCAAGGAGCTGTCCAAGAAGGGCTGGGACGCCGGTGCGGACACCCTCCGCAGCCACCTGCAACGCGACCCGGCGATCACCCGGGTGCCGGCGGTCTCGACGATCTGGCGGATCCTGGTCCGCCGCGGGTTCATGGTCCCCCAACCCCACAAGCGACCCAAGTCCGCCGGGCACGGGTTCTGCGCCGCGATGCCGAACGAACGCTGGCAGGCCGACACCACTCACTGGCAGCTAGCCGATGGCACTCCGGTGGAGATCCTCAACATCGAAGACGACCACTCCCGACTCGACCTGGTCTCCGACGCCCGGTTCACCACCACTGGCGACGACGTGGTCACCAGCTTCCGCCGCGCGTTCCGTCGCCACGGCATCCCCGCCCGGGTGCTCACCGACAACGCCGCGATCTTCACCGGCAAACCCCGCCGTGGTGGCCGGATCGCGCTCGAGCGCTCGAGCTCGACCTGCTCGGCGTGAAACTGGACCACTCCCGGCCCCGCCACCCGCAGACCTGCGGCAAGGTGGAGAGATTCCACCAGACTCAGAAGAAGTGGCTGGCCGCCCAACCCCGCCGCCACGATCGCCGACCTGCAACACCAGCTGGACCGGTTCCGCCGCTACTACAACACCGTCCGTCCACACCGCGCGATCACCCGGCAGACCCCCGCCGTCGCCTACGCCGCCCGCCCCAAGCACAACCATCCGGACCGCGGCTCAACCCGCACTACCGGGTCCGCCGCGACCGCGTCGACGCCGGCGGCGTGATCACCCTCCGCTACGGCAGCCGCCTGCACCACATCGGCCTGGGCCGCGAACACGCCGGCACCCGCGTGCTCGCCCTGATCGCCGACCGCCAGATCCGGGTCATCGACGCCGAAACCGGAGAACTACTCCGCGACCTGGCCTTGAACCCCAGCAAGGACTACCAGCCGCTGCGCCGACCACCCGACCCCCGGCCCCAAGCAGCCCTCCACGGCGCCCGCAGACGGGGTCAAGGCTGGCCGCAGGCCACCCACCGGGCCCCGGCCTTGACCCCGACGAGGACGATGAACCACACTGGGTCTCATGGAGACTCGGGCTATTGGATTCCGACCAAGGACTGGTCGGTCCGGTCCGTAGCGTAGAGCGCCTGCTCGAACTCCGCTGGTGGGATGTCATCGAGGTAGCCGTGCAGGCGGTCGTGGTTGTGCCAGTGGACCCAGCCGAGCGTGGAGAGCTCGACGTCCTCGACGGTCTTCCACGGCCGTTGCTCGCGAGCAGGGCCGCGGATCAACCCGGCCCTTGTAGTAGCCCTTCACCGTCTCAGCGAGAGCATTGTCGAAGCTGTCACCGACCGTGCCGATCGAGGGGGACCGCGCCGATCTCGGCGAGGCGTTCGCCGTATCGGACGGATGTGAATTGACCTTGCGACCCGGCATCGCTGTGGCACCGCAGCCCGGCGAGTTGGGTGCCGCGTGACCATCTGGCCATCTCGATCGCGTCGAGGACCATCATGGTGCGCATGTGAGAGGCGACCCGCCAGCCCACGATCGTGCGCGAGTAGGCGTCGATGATGAAGCAGACGTAGGCGATCCCGGCCCAGGTCGGCACGAACGTCAGGTCGGTGACCCACAGCTGATTCGGTGCGCTGGCGGTGAAGTCGCGGCGGACCAGGTCGGGGTGCCGGGGCACACCGGGATCCGGCCGCGTGGTCCAGACTCGCTTGCTGCGCCGGACACCTTCGATCCCAGCAGCGCGCATCAGCCGGGCGACCTGATCGCGGCCGACGCCATGGCCGCAGCGTTGGGCAGCCTTCCAGATCTTCCGGGCGCCGTAGACCCGGTAGTTGTCCTCCCACAGCTGCCGCACCACCGGACCCATCACGGCGTCACGCTGGGCCCGCGACGATGGGGCCCGCTGCTGGCGAGCCTTGATCTCGTAGTAACTGCTCGGGGCCACCTGCAGCACGCGGCAGATGAGCTCGACCCCCCGACGCCGACCGGCGACGACATCGTCGCGGTTGGCGTCGACGAACGCGGCTACTTCTTGTGCTGGCGGTCGAGCTCCGCCCCGAAGAAACTGGCGGCCCTCTTGAGAATCTCGTTGGCTCGCTTCAGCTCCCGGTTCTCCTGCTCCAGCGCCTTCATCCTCGCCGCATCACTCGTGCTCACCCCGGCATGTGACCCTCGTCGACGTCAGCCTGCCGGACCCAGGAACGCACCGACTCGGTGCCGTACCCGAGCTGGGCCGCGACGCGCTGGACCGTGCCGTGCTCGGTTCCCAGCTCAGCACGCAGCGTCCTGACCATCCGCACCGCAGCGGCCTTCTCCTCCCGGCTGCAGCGACGCGTGGTCGGCTTCCCCGGGGTGGTGTCCTTCGGCATGAGTCCATCCTCGTTTCCAAACGATGGAGACTCCAAGCAACCCAGTGCGGTTCACTGCCCGACGCGGTGACGGTCATGGATCCGTTCCATGTGGTGCGGCTGGCCGGTCAGGCGCTCGATGAGTGCCGGCGCCGGGTCCAGCAAGTCATCCACGGTCACCGCGGCCGCAAAGATGACCCGCTGTACCGGACACGCCGGACCCTGCACACCGGCGCCGATCTGCTCACCGACAAGCAGAAGGACCGGCTCACCACGCTGTTCGCCGACGACGCGCACGTCGAGGTCGAGGTCGCCTGGAGCATCTACCAGCGGATGATCACCGCCTACCGCGACCAGGACCGCCGTCGTGGGCGCGACCTGATGGTCAAGCTGATCGACTCACTCAGCACCGGCGTCCCGAAGGCGCTCACCGAGGTCATCACCCTGGGCCGGACGCTGACGAAACGCGCCGCCGACGTGCTCGCCTACTTCGACCGGCCCGGCACCTCCAACGGACCCACCGAAGCGATCGACGTGATCGCCGATCGGGCGCCCGACCTGAGTTGGGTCACGAGGCCGGGTCCTGTCGGGCCGTAGGCCTGTGACCTGCAACGATGCGTTGGGTTTGGTGCGTTTTCACGCACTAACCTCCCTCTTTCGCGCTGACGTTGCGAGATGACTGCATCGGCTGATCGGGCGGATGAATGCCTGGGGAGCGCTTCGGGTGCAGGTTGGCGGCCCGACTGGCGCGTCGGGTGTGCGGGTCTCCGGGTCCTGGTCGGCGCGGGCGCGCGGCTCGCGGGGGGTCAGGTGAAGGCGGCGCGGAGTCGGTGAAAACCTTCAGCGATCGCGGCGGCCCAGCGCCAGGTTCGGTCGATGCCCAGTCGGAGCTGTCGGCTCGAGCGGGTGAGCCGGGCGGCCACGTGCAGCACGCGGTAGCGGAAGGCGGCGACCTCGCAGCGGGCGAGTTCGGGTACGCCGGCGAAGCAGATCAGCTTGGACCAGCAGATCAGGTCGGTGGCGGCGAGCACGGTCTCGACCCAGGCGGCGTTTTCGTTCCACGCCCGACACGGGAGGTTGCGCAGGCCGGTGTCCTTGGCCTGGCGGATGCGGTCCTCGACCCGGGCGTGTTGGCGGTGCCGCAGCTCCAACCCGGCCGCCTGATGGTCCACCACCCGCGGGGCGGTGTCGGTGAGCACGGCGGTGATCCGCATGCCGTCGGCGTCGGTGAAGTTCAGCTGCGCGCCGGGGTGCGGACGTTCCTTGCGCAGGATCAGCCGCGACCCCGGTGGCCAGTTGTCGAGGTCGATCATGGAGGTGGCCTCGGCCACCCAGGCGCCGTCACGCAGGTCGGTGTTGGTGTCCAGGGCGGGCGCCCAGACCGAGTCGGGGATCAGGTCGACGATGCGGCCGATGCGCTCGTCGACGGCGAAGCCGAAGGAGAACTCGACTCCGGCGTCTCGACACGCCTGGGCGAAGGCGTGGGTGGCGCCGGCGGAGTCACTGCGGATCAGCAGCCGCGGGGAGTCGGCGGCCCCGGGCCGCGGCCGTGCGTGGGCGGGCAGCCCCGCCAACGCCAGATCCAGTAGCTCGATGTGGTCGGCGGCGGTGTTGGAGCCGGCGTTCCCCGGCCGCAAGATGCCGGCCAGTGCCTCCCCGCCGGCGATGTCGGGCCGGTCCAAGAACGCCAGCAGCGGGTGGAACCCGAAGGTGCGCTTCCAGGTCGCGGCGGCGTTCTCCTTCTCGCTGTGGGCCACCGTGATGGTGGCGTCGACATCGATCACCAGACCGGCCTCGACATCGGGTGCGGCACCGGCGGCCCATGCCCGTTCCCGCGCCGCCGCGCGGGCCCGCCGCACCAGGTCCAGATGAGCGGGGTCGATGCGGTCCAGCACCCGCCACGTCGTCGGCATCGACGCCACCGGCCCGAACAACTCCTCCCGGTCACCGAGCACGCCGATCCCGCTGATCGCGTCGGCACCGTCGGCGACCGCGACCGCCAGGTCGGCGAACACCCGCCCCGGCGCGTGGACCGGCGGCCCCTGGTAGGTGTCGAGCAGCGCGTCGGTGACACCGTCGACCAGACCGGTGTGCTCGGCCAACTCCCGCAACAACCCGACACCGGCATGCGACACCACACCGGCTCCGTCCGAGGTCACCTGGACCCGCCGCAACCGCTTGGTACGCTTCACCGACAAGGTGCCCTCCTGTGGGTGGTAACTGGACTCTCGACAAGCCCAAGTTTCCCTTACAGGCAGGGCACCTTGATGCATCTACACGCGGCGTCGGCCACGGACCCCGTGAAACACCCGGGCTAATGAGTGCCGGTTTAGGGTCGCGGGATGGCGTTCATCCGGCGAGTGCGCACGGCGTCGGGTGCGACGGCGGTGCAGCTCGCGGAGTACGCCGGTGGTGGACGGCAGCGGATCGTGAAGCATCTCGGGTCGGCGCACACCGAGGCCGAGCTCGGGATGTTGCTGGAGCAGGCCCGTGCGCTGCTGGCCGATCCCGCACAGTCGATGCTGGAGCTCGGCGTCGAGCCGACGCCGCCGGTGGCGGCTCTGGCGGCCGAGGTCGGCGAACCGGGCCTGTTCGACGTTCCCGAGCAGCGATCGCGCGGTCAGCAGAGCGATGGTCGTGACCGGCCCGGCCGGGTGGTGGCGACCGGGTCCCGGCTGCTCTACGAGGCGCTCGCTGTGGTCTATGACGGCCTGGGGTTCGATGTGCTGGGCGATGAGACGTTCCGGAACCTGGTGGTCGCGCGGATTGTGGAGCCGACCTCGCTGCTCGACAGTGCGCGGGTGTTGATCGACCTCGGCGTCGCGCCGGCGTCCTACTCGACGATGAAACGCACCCTGCGACGGGTCAAGACCGGCAAGTACCGCGACCAGATCGCCACCAAGTGCTTCGCCCACGCCGTGGCCAGCGGGGATGTGTCGTTGTGCCTCTACGACGTCACCACGCTCTACTTCGAGGCCGAGAACGAGGACGCGCTACGCAAGGTGGGCTACTCCAAGGAGCGCCGGGTCGACCCGCAGATCGTGGTCGGGCTGCTGGTCGACCGGAACGGGTTCCCGCTGGAGATCGGCTGCTTTGAGGGCGACAAAGCAGAGACCTTGACCATCGTCTCGATCGTCGAGCAGTTCGCGGAGCGTCACGGCATCGCGGACATGGTCGTGGTGGCCGATGCCGGGATGCTCTCGGCGAAGAACCTGACCGCGTTGGATGAGGCACACCTGCGGTTCATCGTCGGGTCGCGGGCCACCAAGGCGCCCATCGACCTGGCCTCCCACTTCCGCTGGCACGGCGACGCCTTCACCGACGGGCAGATCATCGACACCGGCACCCCGAAGCACTCCCGCACGATCGAGAACGACCCGGCGAAGAAGGCCGAGCCAGTCTGGGACCCCGGCCAGCATCCAGCGTCGTGGCGGGCGGTGTGGGCCTACTCGGCCAAGCGCGCGGCGCGGGACAACAAGACGCTCACCATCCAGGAGAACCGAGCCAAGGAGGTCATCGAGGGCAAGAAGAAGGCCAAGGCCACGCGGTTCGTCAAGACCACCGACGGAAAGCGTGCTCTGGACGAAGCCAGTCTGGCCCGGGCTCGCAAGCTGGTCGGGCTGAAGGGATACGTCGCCAACATCGACGTCGCAACGATGCCGGCCGGCGAGGTGATTGGGAAGTATCACGACTTGTGGCACGTCGAGCAGTCCTTCCGGATGTCCAAGACCGACCTACGCGCACGGCCGATCTTCCACCACACCCGCGACGCGATCGAGGCCCACCTCACCGTCGTGTTCACCGCACTCGCCGTCGCGCGTGAGGCCCAGAACCGAACCGGGCTGGCGATCGGCAACCTGGTGCGGCAACTGCGGCCGCTGCGCAGCGCGACCATCGCGGTCAACGGCGCCCGGCAGACCTTCAACCCCGAGATCGCGCCCCATCATCAAGAGATCCTGGACGCGCTCAACCAGCTGCACGGCACGCACTAACGCGTTTGACCCAACTCAGGACCGAGGCGATCAACGGGGCTCTTCAAACTTGACCGGGCAGTGCCTTGAGTCTGGCTGTGCTCCGGCGTGATTGTCGGGTGCAGAAGTACCGTACTCGGCGGCGTTGGTTGTCGGGGTTGCGGAAGCCGCAGGCGCGGCGTCCGACGTCTTTGATGAGCCGGTTGGTGCCTTCGGTGCGGGCGTTGGTGATCCGGGTGCGGCAGAACGCTTCGATCTCGGGCCACCAGTCCTCGACGGTTTGGGCCAGGCGGGTGATTTCGGGGACGTCGGCGGTGGCGCACCAGGAGTAGAAGCGGTACAGCCGGTGGGAGATGTCGTGCCGGTGGCCGCCGGTGCGGGCGGTGGCCAGCAGCGCCCGTAGTTCCTCTTTGGCGATCCACGCGAGGAGGATCTGGCCGGATGGGTCGCCGTCGAGGCAGCCGTTCCACATGGTCGCGAACCGCTTGTGGTCAAGGCGTTCGCGGCCGGTGAGCAGCCGGCGCCGGTTCCGCCAGTCGGGGTCGATCTTGCGGCCGCGGCGGCCTCGGTTGTCCCAACTGACGCGGCGGCGGACGTCGGTAACGGCGGCGTTGGCGAGCCGGACCAGGTGGAAGTGGTCGACCACGATCTGGGCTTGCGGCAGCTGCTCGGCGACCGCGCGCCGGTAGGCCGCACACGGGTCGATCGCGACGAACTCCACGCCGGCGCAGAACGCCTCGTCCTGCTCGCGCAGCCAGCCGGTGACGTCGGTGCTGGCCCGGCCGAGTACCTGGCCCAGCAGCCCCTGGTCGCCGGCCAGGTCGACAAACCCGGAGTGCCACCGGTCCACCAGCCGCCATTTGCCGGTGTCGGTGTCCTGCTCCCACCGTGGCCTCCCGCGGCGGGTCTCGTCGATGCCGAGGATCCGCGTCGGCTGCGCAGCCGTGAGCTCGCGGTCGGCGACCTCGCAGAACGCGGTGTGCGCGGTCGGCCAGGACACCCCGAACGCCGCTGCCACCTCGGCCACGGCCCGGTTCGCGTCACCGACCGCCTCCCGCAGCCGCCGGGTCGTCCGGGCTCGAGGCGGCACCTGCGCGATGGACTCGGTGAAGCTCTGCCGCGGGCACAGCGATTCTCGGCAACGCCAGCGGCGCTTATGCCACACCACGGCGATCTTCCCTATGCCGTACGGGATGTCGCGCGGCGTCGTGGAGGAATAGTCAAGACCTGTGGATCGGCGTGTCACGCGACTTGCTGACGTCCTCGTGATTCGTCGGGTCGCTCGAGGAGGACGCCCTTCTCGAACGTTGCGCCGGCTCGGACGAGGGCGACGAGGTGGGGTGCGTTCACG
>DASSKO010000090.1:0-3610 GCA_035690425.1 Nocardioidaceae bacterium | reverse complement strand
ACAGGCCGTCATCGACCTCTGCCGCTACCTCGGGCTGCGGGTCTACCACACGCACGACAGCCGCCGCTCCGAGCCCGGCTTCCCGGACCTCGTGATCGTCGGCAAGGGCGTCATCTACGCCGAGCTGAAGACCGAGAAGGGTCGCCCGAGCAAGGCGCAACTGGAGTGGCTGTCCGCGCTCCGGCTCGCAGGCGCCGAGACACACCTGTGGCGGCCGGCCGACCTGGACGCAATCAGCAAGCGGCTGCACGCGCTGGCGGGGAGGCGAGCCGCATGAGCAGCACCGGCTACCGCAACCGCAACGCCGGGTTCCGCTCCGGCTTCTGCTCCCTCACCAATCCACCCGACAGCCACGCACGCTGCACCGGCACAGACGGCAAGCGGCCCTGTGTATGCGCGTGCCACGAGGAAGGACCAGCAGTGCCCGAGGTCATCACCAAGCCGGGCCTAGTGCGCGGCATGTCCGACGAGACCTACCACGGTGACCCCGTACCGAGCGGGTCACTGTCCAGCTCGTTCGCTCGGCAGCTCACCAACCACGTCCCAGCCAAGGCGCGCGCGCGGCACCTCAACCGCCGCCCAACCAAGGCAATGAACCTCGGCAAAGCGGCCCACGCGCACGCTCTTGGCGCCGGCCCTGAGCTGATCGTCTGGGAGTACGACGGGCGCACCAAGGACGGCAAGGCCGAGCGCGCGGCCAAGGCTGACGTGCTCGCCACCGAAGCAGCCGTCGCGGTCACCCAGGCCGAGCGTGACCAGATCCTCGGCATGGCTGAGGCCCTGCGCGCAACGCCCGAACTCGCCGCGATCCTCGACACGTGCGAGTCCGAGGTCTCCGGCTTCTGGCAGGAAGGCGGCATCTGGTGTCGCGCCCGCTACGACCTCCTGAGCGACACCCTCGCCTGGGACTACAAGACGGCCGAAGACTCATCTGCCCGCGGGTTCGAGCACGCCATGGCGACCTACGGCTACCACCAGCAGGCCGAGTTCTACCAGCGCGGCCTACGTGCCCGCGGGCACGCCGCAGCAGCCGAGCCTATGCGGTTCATCGTGCAGGAGACGCAGGAGCCCTACCTCGTCCAGGTGCACACCTGCGATGACCTCTCCATCGAGATCGCAGCCGCCCTCAACGATCGCGCCATCGAGATCTACGCCGAGGCCCACAAGAGCGGCGAATGGCCCGGCTACCCCAGCCTGCACGCCGAGCCCACCGGGCTCCCCAACGGCTACTTCTACCGGTACGGCGACCTGCTGCCGAACCACCTCAACCCGTTCGCCGAAGCAGAAATGAGCATGTGATGGACCTGAGTCAGACGATCCTCGCCAAGAGCGACCAGTTGAACGCCGACGACCTGATGAGCGGCCCGCGCACCTTCACCGTCAAGGAGGTCAGGCGCGGCGACGCCGAGCAGCCCGTCAGCATCGTCCTGGCCGAGTTCCCCGCCAACCGACCCTTCAAGCCGTCCAAGACGGTTGTCCGTCTCTTGGCCTACGCATGGGGCAAGGAGACCGACGACTGGCCCACGAATCCGCGCATGACGCTCTACCGCGACGAGAAGGTGAAGTGGGCCGGCCAGGAGATCGGCGGCATCAGGGTGAGCCACCTCTCGCACATCGACAAGCAGATCAAGGTCGCGCTGGCCGAGTCCAAGGGCAAGAAGACGCTGCATGTGATCGACCCGCTGCGTGACGACTCCCCCAGTTCGCCCGCTGTCTCTGCCGACACTCTCGCCGAACTGACCGCCATGTTCGAGCGCAAGGGAATCCCCGAGGACAAGCGACTGGCGGGCGTGAATCACTACACCAAGGGCAAGGCGACCGCGCTAGAGGTCATCACCGAGGAGCAGGCGCGGCACATGCTGACCGTGCTCGCCGAGAAGCCCGACGTTCAGCCTGCCAGCAAGCCGCCCGCCGACCCCGCCGCCTACGACCCCACCGACGAGCCCGGCTGGGGTGAGGGCAAGTGAGCACGCTCGCCTTCGTTGACACAGAGGACACGGGCCTCGACCCGCGCATTCACCAGCCCTACGAGGTGTGCGTCTGGCGCGAGGACCGCGACGAGCCAACCACGTTGGAACTGCCGCACACGCTGGAGTACGCCGACCAGCAGGCGCTCAACATCGGCGGCTACTGGGATCGCGGCTTCACGCCGTACGTCTACCCCGAGAAGCGCAACACGGCATGGTTCAAGCTCACGTCACTGCTCAAGGGCACAACCCTCGTGGGCTCCAACCCTGCCTTCGACGCCGCCATGCTGACCCGCTTCATCGGCGCGCCGGTCTGGAACCACCGCCTCATCAACGTGGCCGAGGGCGCCATGTGGTTCTTCGGCTGGGACCGACCCAAGGGACTCGCCGACGTGACCGCCGCTCTCCGTGAGCGCGGCCACGACATCCCCGAACCAAACCACACCGCAGAGGGCGACGTGCGCACCACCCGCGCCGTCTACTACGCCCTGCGCAACGAGAGGAGCAAGCAGTGACCACGATCCCCACCTGCGGCATGTGCCAGCGCGAGCGCACCTTGCGGGACGTGAACGACTACAACCCGCTGCAGGTTGTCACTGGAGCGCCGCTCGGTTGGTACAGCGGCGACGACGGTGAGGTCTGCCCAGAGTGCATGACCAAGATGATCCGGGGGCAGCAGTGAGCGCCTTCAACGAACTCCTCGACCTCGAAGCCCAGACCGCCGCCCACAACGCCGCCCAGCGCGCCGAGCACACAGCCGCAGCAGACGACGACGGTGCCCGCTGGATCGCTGGCCGCTGGTGGACGGCCGAGGAGATGCCCGACGCGCGGGACGTGGCGGAGATGGAGCGGTGGGGATGAGCGACCGCTGCCGAATCGTCACTACACCAGACGGCACCAAGGTGCGCGTCCAGGGCGATGCAGACCCCGCCGCCTTGCAGTCGATCCTTGACGCGGTACGCGCGGACGAGGCCCGCCGCTGTCATGCCATCAGCGCCGTGCCCATGCCGCAGATAGCCCAGCGCATCCACGGGCGCGAGACGTACTGGTGCGGCCTGTACCGCGACCACGACGGGCCGCACCGATGGCCCGAGGACGGCCACTGCGCCGAGTGGACGGACGAGCCAGCATGACCAGCGCCGCTCGGGCGACGCTCCCAACCCCCGGGAGCCACGATGCCACTCAGGCCCGAAACCACCACCGACGAGTGCCAGTCCTGCCGCGTCTGCACGCCCTGCCTGCTCTCGATTCACTCCATGCACCGCTTCATCGACTGCGTGAACGCGCCACGGCGACACGAGTGCGCGTGCCCCGTGTGCAAGAGGCAGCCGTGAAGCGCGACCGCCTCCAGCCCATCGGCAACGTGCTCTGCGCCGTGCTGCTCGCCGTCCTCGAAGCGATCGGCCGGGTCACCGACAGGCGGCGGACGAGGTTCGCGCGGGTCACAGACGAGGGGGAGGAATGAGCGCGCTACTACCAGCCCGAACCATGACCGACGACGACCGCGAGTACCTCAAACGCTGGCCCACCGACTGCACTGAGGCAGTCACCCGCAAGTACCGCGGCGAGGAGTGGGAGGACGCCTGCGGCAAGTTGGCCGTCGCTGCCCGCTGGGATCCCACATTCGGCGGCGCCTATCCCGT
>DASSKO010000089.1:0-7024 GCA_035690425.1 Nocardioidaceae bacterium | reverse complement strand
AACACCGACGGCTCGACGCCGGTCGCTAACGGGCCGCACACCGCCTATAGCCTGGACGGCACCGACCGGGTCACTTCGGCGAACCGACCCGCTGGGCCGGACCCGTGCCAGCAGCTATACCCCGGACTTCGACACCGCATCGACCACCAGTGGCAGTGGGGCGAC
Organism: Nocardioidaceae bacterium; assembly: GCA_035690425.1. Lineage (GTDB taxonomy): Bacteria > Actinomycetota > Actinomycetes > Propionibacteriales > Nocardioidaceae > DASSKO01. The sequence goes on along the minus strand of DASSKO010000089.1, from coordinate 6,859 downwards.
CACCAGCTTCGGGTACGCCGCGAACGGCGGGGAGTCGCTGACCGGCATCACCAGCCCCACCGGCGCATCGGTGTCGGCGGCGTACGCCAACACCGGGCCGGCGCAGTTCCTGCCCTCCAGCAGCACCGACGCGCAGGGCAACCAGACCAGCTTCGGCTACGACGGCGTCGGCAACCAGACCTCGGCGACCAACTCGACCACCACCGCCGCGGCGGAGGTGACGTACCACCCCGACGGCGTGGTCGCCACCTCCACCGCGCCCGGCGGTGGCACCACCAGCTACACCCGCGACCCCGCGACCCACCAGATCACCGCGATCACCCCACCGGCCGACTCCAGCCTCGGCACCAAGACCCTGGCCTGGGACGAGTTCGGCCGGCTCGCCTCGGTGACCGACGGCCGCGGCATCACCACCAGCTACACCTACGACCTCCTCGACCGGGTGATCGAGATCGGCTACTCCGACACCACCCCCAGCGTCACCTACACCTACGACACGGCCGGCAACACCACCAGCCGCACCGACGGCAGCGGCCCGGCAGCCAACACCGTGGACTACGGCCACGACGGGCTGGACCGGCTCACCAGCCGCACCGCCAGCACCGGCGGAGGCACCATCGCCTACACCTACGACGACGCCGGCAACCTGACCGGCACCAGCGACGCCGGCGGCACCACCACCTACCGCTACGACACCGCCAACCAGGCCGTCTCGCAGACCACGTCCGCCGGCGCGATCATCGACTACGCCTACGACGCCGACGGGAACCGCACCGACACCTGGTTCGACACCAACCCCGACCACACCAGCTTCGCCGCGCACACCCACACCGACTACGACGACGCACAACGGGTGACCCGCACCTGGACCGCCCGCGGCTCCGACAACACCGCCCGGGTGTTCGACACCTCCTACTGCCACAGCCCCCACACCCCAGGCGAGCCCTGCCCCACCGGCAGCGCGAGTTCGGACACTGGGTTGATCCAGTACAGCACCGACCACCTGTCCGGCGCCCGCGCCGACTACAGCTACGACGCCGCGAACCGGCTGGTCGCCGTGTCGAACTTCAACGGGCACGACTACGCCTACAGCTACGACATCGTCGGCAACCGCACCAGCCTCACCGTCGACGGCACCCTCACCCAGCAGCTGTCGTTCAACGCCGGCAACCAGATCACCAGTCCCGGCTACGGCTACGACGCCGCCGGCAACCGCACCGGTGATCCCGATGCCGAGACGCTGGTCTACGACGCCGCGAACCGGATGACCGCCAAGACCGGCACCCGCAACTCCACCTACACCTACGCCGGCCCCGACGCCACCGAACTCGTCGCCCGCGACGCCTCCGGCTCCTCCACCTACGCCTACACCTACGGCCGCACCGACACCAACGGGCTACCGCTGCTGGAAACCTTCACCCGAAACGACAAGCAGTACAACATCGACTACACCCCCGACGGCACCCCCATCGCGCTGCACCTCCCCTCAGGCAGCCAGCACTTCTACGCGCTGAACTACCAAGGCACCACCACCGCCCTGATCGACGACACCGGCACCACCTCCGCCACCTACACCTACACCCCCTACGGCGACACCCTCACCGCCACCGGACCCGGCCACGCCGTCGGCGTCAACTTCATCCGCCACACCGCCGGATTCACCGACGCCGACTCCGGCACCGGCTGGACCAAACACGGCATCCGCTGGAACGACACCACCACCGGCACCTGGACCACCCAAGACCCCCTCACCCGACTCCTCAACCCCAACGCCGGAAACCGCTACACCTACGCCAACTCCAACCCCTGTAACAACACCGACCCCACCGGGCGTATCCCAACCTGCACGAAAGCCACAATTGGCGGAGCGATCGGTGGCGCCGCTACTGGCGCCCTCGCGGGCGCCGCCGGTGCTCCCTTTACGGTGGGTGCCAGTGTCGGAGTTTCTGCTCTCGCGGGTGGCCTGCTGGGCGGTTTCGGGGCAGGAATAGCGTGTTTGACTGTGGAACTATTCTGATGAGCCCTTCCAAGAGATATCCCCGCTTCGTCCGCGCCACCCTCGGCTCCTCCTCGCTTTTCATCCGATCAGTGACGGCCGGCATTCTCTTTGGCGCCATCCTTCTCCTCATCCTCTTGCTGCTGGATGGGCAACAGATGGATGACCTCTGGATCGCCGTGCTTGCCGCGGTCTTTTTTTCCGTAGGCGTGGTGACTCTTGGTCTCCTCAGCAAGACGAGGGGCGGCCCCGGACACTGAAGTTTGAAAGCGCGAGACGTGGTCAACTGTGGTGTGAACCAGCGCGGCACCGTGCGCGGAGTTTCTCGGGCTGGACGTCCCCATCGGCGGCTGAAGTGAGCACCATCCGCAAGCATTGGCTGAGCTTGGTCTTTGTGGCGATTTCGCTTGTAAACCTAGCGCTAGGCCAGTATGTGTTGGCAGGCCTCTTATTCGCTATGACCGTCATCGAAGCCATCAGGAGACAACGCTTGGCCACTCCAAACCGCGACAAGCAACCGCCGTCGATCAGGACTGCCGTGACGCTTCTCGTTGGATGCACCGCTATGGTCGTCTTGTGTACAGTCCTCGCCGTGGAGAATCGCAACGGGGCTCGGCCCTTTGCGCTCATCGGTGCGGTACTCGCTGCGGGCCTTGCAGTCACTACTGTTGTGGCTATTGTGAAACTTCGTAATGCCGAGAGGCGCCGCCAATAACTGTTCGCCGTGGCCCTCCGCCCCACGGCCCGCCGGTTCGGAGACTCAGACCTTCAGATCTGACGTCATTGCCTGGTGCCCAGGATTTTCGTCGGCATGGTGTCATCGAAAGTCCCTGGGACGCGACAGTCCTCGGGCATGGGGCAGGGCGAGTGCGACTAGATGCCGAGGTCGGCTGCGTCTGGTCCGCGACGGCGAGCAGGTACTGGTGGTGCTAGGCCGTTCGTCGGTGCATCGCGCCGATGACCTCGGATGCGGAACTTGGCGGTCGTGGCGTTGACCGACGCCGGCCGCTGGATCGATAAGGTCGCCGCGGAGTTCGGGCTGACAGCGACGTGCGCGTCGATGCAACGGGCGCGCCACGAATCCGACACGGTCAACGTCGGCCGGCCGTCGCGTAGTAGCGGAGATTCCACCGAGCACTCTTACGTAGTGGCCGGTGGCCTAGGGGTTCCCTTCCTCGGACTGCTGCGCCGCCTCGATCTGGTCGGCGGGTCGGTCCGCTGCCTCCTCGGCAGCCCGCTGTGCCCGGCTGTCCTTGGGTCGCTTGCCCTGGGCCGCAGCCTCGGCGGACGCGATCGCTTCGGCCACCGCGTCGTGCGCCGTCGACAGCGACGCGCTGCCCACGCCGGCTCGGCCGGTGGTCAGGTCGGGCGTCGAGCCGCCGAGGTCGACGCGCTCCTTGGGGCCGTCGGTCTCGGTCGGGATCCCCTGGATCGAACCGATGGTCGAACCGAGGCCTTCGAGCGCCTTGCCGATCTCACTCGGCACGATCCAGACCTTGTTGGCGTCTCCCGCGGCGATCTTGGGCAGCATCTGCAGGTACTGGTAGGCCAGCAGCGACTGGTCCGGTGCGCCGTCGTGGATCGACTGGAAGACGGTCTGGATGGCCTGGCCCTCGCCCTGGGCCCGCAGGATCTGCGACTCGCGGTCGGCCTGCGCGCGCAGGATCAGCGCCTCCCGGTCGCCCTCCGCCGAGAGGATCGCGGCCTGCTTGTTGCCCTCCGCGGTGAGAATCGCCGCCTGGCGCGAGCCCTCGGCGGTGAGGATCGCCGCCCGCTTGTCGCGGTCGGCGCGCATCTGCTTCTCCATCGAGTCCTTGATCGACGGCGGCGGGTCGATCCCCTTCAGCTCGACCCTGTTGACGCGGATGCCCCACTTGCCGGTGGCCTCGTCGAGCACGCCACGCAGCGCGCTGTTGATCTCGTCCCGGCTGGTCAGAGTCTGCTCGAGGTCCATCCCGCCGGTGATGTTGCGCAGCGTAGTCATGGTCAGCTGCTCGATCGCCTGGATGTAGTCGGCGATCTGGTAGGTCGCGTCCACCGGGTTGGTGACCTGGAAGTAGATGACGGTGTCGATCGAGACCACCAGGTTGTCCTCGGTGATCACCGGCTGGGGGGGAAAGGAGACCACCTGCTCGCGCAGGTCGATCACATAACGCACCTTGTCGACGTACGGCGTCACCACGTTGAGCCCGGCGGACAAGGTCGCGCGGTACTTGCCGAACCGCTCCACGATGCCGGCACGGGCCTGCGGGATGATCCGCACCGCCTTCGCCAGCGTCACGACGACGAGCAGTGCGATCAGCACCAGCACTACCAGGACTGCCGTGCTCATATGGGCCCCTCTGGTCGAAGATGTAGGTCGGCTGTCAGCTCAGCGCGGCGCCGCCGTCCACGGGATAGACCACCGCGGTGGCGCCGTCGATCTCGAACACATCCACCGAGACTCCCACGGGGATGATCATGCTGTCGTCGAAGGGACGTGCGGTCCACACCTCGCCCGCGAGCTTGACCAGCCCCGCAACGGCGGTGACCTCCTCGAGCACCACGGCCTGGCGTCCCACCAGCGCGGCGTGACCCGTGGTCAGCTCGGGGCCGGAGTGCAGGCGGCGGACTACCGAAGGGCGCACGAAGAGCAGGCTGGCCAAGGCCACCGCAACGGCCACGACGATCTGCACCGGCGACTCGGCACCGAGGGCGGCGGTGACCGCGCCACCGAGTGCGCCGCCTGCGAGCATCAGCAGGACGAAGTCCATGCTGAGCAGTTCCGCGATCGCCAGCAGCACCGCGCCGCCAGTCCACGCCACCCAGCTGTTCTCGGCCAGCCAGTCCCACATGTGCGAAGAGTAGCCGACAAGGGCGACGTCAGGGGCCGCGACGGGCAGGAACCCGCCGCCGCGCGTGCCATCGGCCGTCGGCGTGCTGCAGCTGCAGCGGCATCCCGAAGGTCTCCGACAGCGCCGCCTGTGTCAGCGTCGTCTCGATCGGTCCCTCAGCCACCACCCGTCCCTCCCGCAGCATCAGCACGTGGGTGAAGCCGGGCGGGATCTCCTCGACGTGGTGCGACACCAACACGGTCGCCGGTGCGTCGATGTCGGCTGCGAGCCGTGCCAGCGTGCTCACCAGGTCCTCGCGCCCGCCCAGGTCGAGCCCCGCGGCCGGCTCGTCGAGCAGCAGCAGCTCGGGGTCGGTCATCAGCGCGCGCGCGATCTGCACTCGCTTGCGCTCGCCCTCGGAGAGCGTCCCGAAGGTGCGGTCAGCCAGCCTGGCGGCTCCCACTTCGCGCATCAGCCGCTGTGCCCGCTCGTGGTCGAGAGCGTCGTACTCCTCCCGCCACCGACCGAGTACGGCGTACGACGCCGAGATCACCACGTCACGGACGAGCTCCGAGCGGGGAATCCGCTCCGCGACCGCCGCGCTGGTCAGGCCGATCCGCGGCCGCAGGTCGAAGACGTCGACGGCGCCGAGCACCTCACCGAGGACCCCGGCGACGCCGGTGGTCGGGTGCAGGTGCGCGCCGATCAGCTGCAACAGCGTGGTCTTGCCTGCACCGTTGGGCCCGAGAACGACCCAGCGGTCGTCCTCCTCTACCGTCCAGCTGACCATGTCGAGCAACTTGTGTTGTCCGCGGACGACAGAGACGTCGGCCAGTTCGATCACGCCGGTCATTGGCACCTAGTCTCACAGGATCCGTTCGGGGGCGGTTCGCTGGGACAGGCTACCGGCCCGGTCGTACGCTGCCTCGGGTGACGACCCACGCCGACACCACATCTTCGCCGTCACCGTCGCACGAGCTGCCCCGCTCGGCCCGGATGGCGTGCTGGCTGCATGCTCTCGTCGGTGGCCGCACCAGCCTCGACGACGCGCTCGCTGCCATCAGCGCCGACGACGCTGCCCACGACGTGGTCGGGCTGTCAGGTTCCGGCGAGGGGGTCAGCGAGCCACTTGCGCTCGCTCTGGGACGACTGCGTGGGCGCGCACCGCAGTGGCTGCACGTGGCGGCACCGACGCCCGGCGACCTCACCGGGCTGGCCGGGCCGCCCGAGCTGAACACAGCAGCGCTCGAGGCCGGTGAGTGCGTGCTGCTCGGAGGTCAGCCGCAACACCCGACCACGGCGCTGGTCCCCCACGTCGCCGGAGCCGGCGTGGTCTGGCAGGCGGCTCCCGCGGCCGACCCGCCGCCCCACGACCTGCCGGAGGCCAGCCGCGTGCTGCGCCGGGCGCTCTCGGTCACCGCCGACACGCTGACCGAGCTCGACCTCGCGCGCTGGAGCCCGGACGCCGCCGACGCTCTGCTCAACCTCCGGGCACCCCTGGATCTCGACCTGCCACCTGGCACGTCCGCCGATGCGGCGGCGGTGCTCGCGACGGCCATGCGGTGCCAGGCGATCGTCGACGTGGCAGGAAGGAGCCAGAGCGCGGCGGTGACGGCAGCCGAGGCCGATCGCCGCGCCGCCGCGCTGCAACCGCTGGCACGGGCGGCTCGGCACGCGGTGTCCGCGGCGTGCTCCACACCCCGGCACCGCTAGACCCCGGCACCGCTAGACCCCGGCACCGCTAGCGTGGTGGCGTGCAAGCCACCTCTGCGGAGCCGGACTCCCGTCCCACGCTGCTGGTCACGCTGGTCGGCAAGGACCGGCCGGGTCTGACCTTCGCGATCTTCTCCGCGCTGTCCCGGCACGGCGTGGAGGTGCTCGACATCGAGCAGGTGCTGCTGCGCCGCCGGCTGGTCCTCGGTGTGCTCCTCACCCGGCCCCGCGACGTCACGGGGGTCACCACGGCGTTGGAGACCGTCGCGGCCGACCTCGGCCTGGACGTCGACGTGGAGACCGGCACCGGTGACAACCGCGCCAGGCGCGCAGGACG
>DASSKO010000088.1:0-17025 GCA_035690425.1 Nocardioidaceae bacterium | reverse complement strand
AACATCGGGATGACCGTCGGGATCATGCCCGTGACCGGCCTGCCGCTGCCCTACGTCTCCTACGGCGGATCGTCGATGTTCGCCGTGATGCTCGCAACCGGGCTGCTGCAGAACGTCTACATGCGTTCCCGCACGTAGCCGATCGCGGGCGGTTGGTCCGGCGTAGCCTGGTTCCTCGTGCCCGTCGAGTCCGTCTTCGCTGCGCTCGAGCCGTTGTTGCCGAGCGTGCAGAAGCCGATCCAGTACGTCGGCGGTGAGCTCAACTCCGAGGTCAAGGACTGGGATGCCGCCGAGGTCCGCTGGGCGCTGATGTACCCGGATGCCTACGAGGTGGGGCTGCCCAACCAGGGTGTGGCGATCCTCTACGAGATCCTCAATGAGCAGAGTTGGATCCTGGCCGAGCGCACGTACTCGGTATGGCCGGATCTGGAAGCGAAGATGCGCGCCGGCGACTCCGCCGGGCCCATCCCGCAGTTCACTGTCGACGCGCACCGGCCGGTGGGTGACTTCGACGTACTCGGCCTGTCGTTCTCGACCGAGCTCGGCTACACCAACATGCTCACCGCCATCGACCTCGCCGGCATTCCGGTGCACGCCGCCGAGCGCGGTGAGAGCGACCCGATCGTGCTGGCCGGCGGACATGCCGCCTTCAACCCCGAACCGATCGCCGACTTCCTCGACGCTGCCGTGCTCGGCGACGGCGAGGAGGTCGTGCTGGCGATCAGCGAGGTCATCCGGGAGTGGAAGGCCGAAGGCCGGCCCGGTGGCCGCGACGAGGTGCTGCTGCGCCTGGCCGCGTCCGGTGGCGTCTACGTGCCGAAGTTCTACGACGTGGACTACCTGCCCGATGGACGCATCCGTCGGGTGGCGCCGAACCGCAGCGGAGTGCCGTTCCGGGTGCACAAGCACACGCTGATGGACCTCGACGCCTGGCCGTACCCGAAGAAGCCATTGGTGCCGCTCGCCGAGACCGTGCACGAGCGCTTCTCGGTGGAGATCTTCCGCGGCTGCACGCGCGGTTGCCGGTTCTGCCAGGCCGGCATGATCACCCGCCCGGTGCGGGAGCGCTCGATCACCACGATCGGCGACATGGTGCAGAACGGCGTCGAGAAGTCCGGCTTCGAGGAGGTCGGGATGCTGTCGCTGTCCAGCGCCGACCACTCCGAGATCGGCGACGTGGCCAAAGGCCTCGCCGACCGTTACGAGGGCAGCAACGTCTCGCTCTCGCTGCCCTCCACGCGGGTGGACGCGTTCAACATCACCTTGGCCAACGAGCTCTCCCGCAACGGCCGTCGATCCGGCCTCACTTTCGCGCCGGAGGGCGGCTCGGAGCGGATGCGCAAGGTGATCAACAAGATGGTGTCCGAGGAGGATCTCATCCGCACCGTCGCCACGGCGTACTCGCACGGGTGGCGGCAGGTGAAGCTGTACTTCATGTGCGGCCTGCCGACCGAGGCCGACGAGGACGTCCTCGCGATCGGTGAGCTGGCCCGCGAGGTGATCAAGACGGGACGCGAGGTGTCCGGCCGGCGCGACATCCGGTGCACGGTCTCGATCGGCGGGTTCGTGCCCAAACCGCACACCCCGTTCCAGTGGGCCGCCCAGCTCGATCACGAGACGACCGATGCCCGGCTGGCGAAGCTGCGGGAGTCGGTCCGCAAGGACAAGCAGTTCGCCCGTGCGATCGGCTTCCGTTACCACGACGGCCGGCCGGGGATCATTGAGGGACTCCTCTCCCGCGGCGACCGCCGGGTCGGTCGCGTCATCGAGCAGCGCTGGCGCGACGGCGGCCGGTTCGACGGCTGGAGCGAGCACTTCTCCTTCGACGCTTGGGCCGAGGCATGCGAGAAGGCGCTGGCCGACGAGCCCGTCGACCTCGACTGGTTCACCACGCGTGAGCGCGAGTACTCCGAGGTGCTGCCGTGGGACCACCTCGACGCGGGGCTGGACCGCGACTGGCTGTGGGAGGACTGGCAGGACTCCCTCGACCCCGACTCGGCCGACGTCGAGGACTGCCGGTGGACACCGTGCTACGACTGCGGGGTCTGCCCGGAGATGGGTACCGAGATTCAGGTCGGCCCCACCGGCAAGAAGCTGCTGCCGCTTGCGGTCGTATAGCTGCTGCCGCTGTGGGTCGCCGTACGCCGGGTCGCCGTACGCCGGTGGCTACGGGCGGTCGCCGGCCGCTCGGCGGAGCTGGTCCTCGATGAACGACGGGCGTGCGACCAGCAGGCCGACGACGAGCTGTGGGACGACCAGAATGAGCAGCACCGTCAACGGCACGGTCCACCCGGCCGTGATGTCGTAGAGCAGGCCGACCCCGAGCGGGCCGATCGAAGCCATCAGGTAGCCCACCGACTGGGTAAATCCCGACAGCGCAGCCGTCCCGGCGCCGGTTCGGGCCCGGAGACCGATCAGCGTCAGGACCAGCGGGAACGTGCTGGCGCCGATCCCGACCGCCACGGCCCACGCCCACGCCCCCGCCATCGGCACGAAGATCAGCCCGAGGTAGCCGACGGGATAGCAGATCAGCAGGCCTACGACGAGCCACGACTGGTCCTCCAGCCGGGCGGCGACGGACGGCACCAGGAACGACAGCGGGATGCTCATCGCGGTGATCACGCCGAGCAGGAGTCCGGCGGTCGTCGGTGAGAACCCCGCGTCGCGGTAGACCTGTGCGAACCAGCCGAAGATGGAGTACGCCTGCAGCGACTGCAGGCCGAAGAAGGTGGCCATCGCCCACCCCAGCCGGGTCCGTGCAACCGCTGCGAGGGTGATCGTGGCGGAGCTGTACTCCGGGGTCTTGTCGTGACGGACCAGCGCGATCCAGGGGAGTGCCGCGACCAGCGCGGTGAGCGCCCACGCGAACAGTCCCCACCGCCAGGACCCGAACTGCTGCGAGATCGGCACGGTGAACACCGAGCCCGCAGTGAGGCCGATCGCCAGCGCGGTCGTGTAGACGCCGGTGAGGGTGCCCACCCGGTTCGGGAAGTGCAACTTCACCAGCGACGGCAGCAGCACGTTCGCCGTCGCCATCCCGGCCAGGCCCAGCAGCGACAGCAACAGGAACACCGGCACCGAGTCGATGCGGGCGCGCAAGCCGAGACCGACCACGACCGCACCCAACGACAGCAGGGTGACCCGGTGCGCGCCGACGACCCGGGCGAGCCAGGGGGCCAGCGCGCCGAAGCTCGCGAACGCCAGCACCGGCAGCGTGGTGAGCACCCCTGCCGTCGTCGCCGACATCCCCAGCGCGGCAGTCAGCTCGCCGATGACCGGACCGACGCTGACGGCGGCGGGCCGCAGGTTGAAGGCGAGTACGACGATGCCGACGACCAGCAGGGTCTTCTCGGCCCGGGTGTCCTGGTGGCCATCGGCCTTCGGCACCGGGCCACTCCTCGTCACCGCGCCACCCTAGCGACGTACCAACGTGGGATAGCCCGGGGCGGTAGGTGCTCGCACCGGGCAGGCCGCGGACCGTCTCGTCGTGAGTAGGGTGGTGACGTGCGTGAACAGCCCGAGCAGCAGGCCCCGCCGGTCCAGAAGCTGCGCATTCGCTACGCCAAGCGCGGCCGGCTGCGGTTCACCAGCCACCGCGACTTCAGCCGTGCCTTCGAGCGCGCGGTCAGCCGGGCCCGCATTCCGATGGCCTACTCGTCGGGCTTCAACCCCCACCCCCGGATCTCCTACGCCAACGCATCTCCGACGGGCGCGGAGAGCGAGGCGGAGTACCTCGAGATCGGGCTGCGCGAGGGGAGCGACCCCGAGGTGGTGCACCGCAACCTTGACGCGGCGCTTCCGGACGGCCTCGACATCCTCGCCTGCGTACCCTCGCCGCCCGGCGGCCTCGCCGACCGGCTCGAGGCCAGCCACTGGCGCATCCGGCTGGCGGGGCAGCGGATCGATGAGGTCGAGGCCGCCGTGACCGCCTTCCTGGCCCGGGACGCGATCGAGGTCGAGCGAATGACCAAGAAGGGCGTCCGCAGCTTCGACTGCCGAGCGGCGGTGGTGCGCCTCGCCGTGGCCGCCGTACCTGATTCTGCGGAAGAATGTGCGATACTTGACGTGGTCCTCTGGCACGGGAATCCGTCCGTGAGGCCCGACGATGTTCTCGCCGGCCTTCGTGAGGTGGGTGGCTTGGCGCTGGGCGTGCCTGCACGGCACACTCGCTTAGCGCAGGGTCCGCTCGATCCACGGACCGGCACGGTAGGCGACCCGTTGGCGCCTGACCGCGACGCGGCTCATCCAGAGTCTGCGACCGCGACGGGCTCGTAGGCGTCTGCTTCGGCGCACAGTGCAGAGGATGTCGCCGCCCCGCGCGAGTCGCGGTCGTCGCCCTGCGAGGCGTCGTCCGAGTACGGCGAGCACGGGGCGCCACCGCAGGCTTGCGCCGCGGACGACCTGGTCGTCCGACGGCGACGACAACAGAGCCCCCGCGAGGCGCTAGGCGCCCGGGGGTCGAGGAGAAGAGCGCATGCTCGACAACGAGTCCGACCAGACTCCCGGATCTGCCCAGGCTGCTGGTTCCGACCAGATGCCCGATCCCGCGCAGACACCTGAGCCGAACCAGCCGACCGAAGGTGCGACCGCCGCTGCCGGGTCGTCGGCGGAGCCGCCGGCCAAGAAGACGGCGAAGAAGGCCGCTGCGAGGAAGACCACGAAGAAGGCTCCGGCGAAGCGAGCGGCCAAGAAGGCGGCGACGGCAGCCCCGCCCGACGCCGCAGCTGGCACGCCCGACAGTTCCGACAGCCCCGACAGCCCCGACACGCCCGGGCCGCCGCCGGCCGCGGGGGAGCCGGTGACCGACGCGCCACAGCCCGGCGACACGCCGGAGGAGGCGCCCGACACGGCGGCGCCCGACACGGCGGCGCCTGCCAAGAAGGCGACCGCCAAGAAGACGGCGAAGAAGGCTCCGGCGAAGCGAGCCACCAAGAAGACCGCCGCGAAGAAGACCGCCCCGATCCCGGCGACCGATGCCGAGCCCGGCGAGGTGGGCTCGGCCGGACCGACCGAGCCCACCGCCCCGGCCGAGACTCTTGAGTCGGCTGCGGAGGCACAGGAGCGCAAGACATCCGCGCCGACGTCGGTGCCGCTGTTCCAGGCGCCTGACCCGGTGAAGGCGGTCCCGCGCAAACGCTCCCGAAAGAAGGCCGAGCCTGCTCCGCAGACGCCCGGTGAGGTCCCGGCCCAGGAGCCGGCGACCCAAGAGGCTGCGGCCCAGGAGCCGGCGACCGAGGCCCCGCCGGAAGAGCGGCGCCCCACCCGGTCGGTGCCGGGTGCAGCCGCCGACAGCGAGTCTGAGGAGTCCGGCGACGGTGAGGGGAACCGGCGCCGTCGTCGTCGCGGTGGACGCCGGCGGCGTAAGGGCGGTCAGACAGACGGCAACCAGGCCGATGACGACGCCGGCGACAGCAACACCGGCGCGGACACCAGCAAGGCCGACGGCAGTCAGCAGGCGACCGAGGCGACCACGAAACCGGGCAGCGACAAGACCGACGACAGCCCGGAGGAGTCCGAGGAGACCACCACAGGTTCTCGACGCCGACGTCGCCGCCGTCGTTCGGCGGACACGACCGACGCGACGCCCGACGACTCTGCCAACACCGTGGTGCGGGTGCGGCAGCCGCGAAAGAGCAGCGACGACGAGATCAGCGGCTTCACCGGCTCGACCCGGCTGGAGGCGAAGAAGCAGCGTCGCCGCGAGGGCCGAGAAGCCGGCCGCCGACGCGCTCCGATCGTCTCCGAGGCCGAGTTCCTGGCGCGCCGGGAGGCGGTCGAACGCACCATGGTCGTGCGTCAGCACGCTGATCTGACCCAGATCGCCGTGCTCGAGGACAAGATGCTGGTCGAGCACTACGTGGCCCGGGAGTCGCAGACCTCGCTGATCGGCAACGTCTACCTCGGCCGGGTGCAGAACGTGCTGCCCAGCATGGAGGCGGCGTTCATCGACATCGGCAAGGGCCGCAACGCCGTGCTCTATGCCGGCGAGGTCAACTGGAGCCAGCTCGGCAAGGACGGGCAGCCGCGGCGGATCGAGACCGCGCTCAAGTCCGGCCAGCCGGTGCTCGTGCAGGCCACCAAGGACCCCGTCGGCCACAAGGGCGCTCGGATGACCAGCCAGGTCAGCCTGCCGGGTCGCTACCTGGTCTACGTGCCGGGCGGCCAGACCTCCGGCATCAGCCGCAAGCTGCCCGACACCGAGCGCAACCGGCTGAAGAACCTGCTCAAGGAGATCATTCCCGACGAGGCCGGTGTGATCATCCGCACCGCCGCCGAGGGCGCCAGCGAGGAAGAGCTGCGTCGCGACGTTGCCCGGCTGACCGCCCGCTGGGAGGACATCGAGAAGAAGGTCGAGGCGGGCCAGGCACCGTCGATGCTGTACGGCGAGCCGGACCTGACCGTCAAGGTCATCCGTGACCTGTTCACCGAGGACTTCGACAAGCTCGTGGTCTCCGGCGATGACGCCTGGGACACGATCGAGGGGTACGTCGGACACGTCGCACCCGACCTGATGGAGCGCGTCACCCGCTGGGACGAGAGCGCAGACGGCGACATCTTCGCGTCGTACCGGGTGGACGAGCAGATCGCCAAGGGCCTCGACCGCAAGGTCTTTCTGCCCAGTGGCGGCTCGCTGGTGATCGATCGCACCGAGGCGATGACCGTCGTCGATGTGAACACCGGCAAGTTCACCGGCTCCGGTGGCAACCTCGAGGAGACCGTCACCAAGAACAACCTCGAGGCCGCCGAGGAGATTGTGCGCCAGCTCCGGCTGCGCGACATCGGCGGCATCATCGTCGTCGACTTCATCGACATGGTCCTGGAGAGCAACCGGGATCTGGTGCTGCGCCGCTTGATCGAGTGCCTCGGCCGCGACCGCACCAAGCACCAAGTGGCCGAGGTGACCTCGCTCGGGCTGGTGCAGATGACGCGCAAGCGCATCGGCACCGGGCTGCTCGAGGCGTTCAGCGAGACCTGCGAGCACTGCGCCGGCCGCGGCTTGACCGTGCACCACGAGCCGGTCGAACAGAGACGGTCCAAGCGCGACGACGACGAACAGCGCCGCGACAAGCGGGGGCGTCGGCGCGGGGCCAATGGCGGCGGCGGCGGTGGCGAGTCGAAGGACGAGCCCAGGGGCGAGACCAAGGGCGAGACCAAGGGCGAGACCAAGTCCGGGAGCAGCGCCAAGTCCGGGAGCGGCAAGCAGGACGACGGTCGGCCGCGGAGGGCCGAGGACCCGGCCACACCGCAGCCCGACGATGCCGCCGTGGACAAGAAGCAGGGTGACAAGCTGGCGGACGCGGTTCCTCCGACTTCCGAGCCGGAGCCGACGGCCGAGCCGGAGCCGGCGCCGCAGCCCGAGGTCGCCGAGCCCGCGCCCAGGCGCGGACGTCGCCGCGCCAGCCGTCCGCAGGGAGAGGCGGAGGAGCAGCCGGCGCCGGTCTCGGGTCAGACTCGGCAGTCTGCGGCGGTGCCGGCGACCCGGCCGGCCGGTGGCGAACCTGCGTCGGCCTCGCCCGAGTCGGCCTCGTCCGAGTCGACCTCGGCCGCACCTGTCTCGCCCGAGGCAGCGTCTCCCGGGTCAGCAGCGTCTCCCGCGTCCCCGCAGACTCCGGAGACTCCGGAGCAGACGTCCACAGCGACCCCGCCGCCCGCTTCGGCTCCAGCATCGTCCCCGGAGCCGACGGCGGAGCCGGCGCCGCGACGTACCCGGCGTCGCGCGGCCAGCCGCCCGGCGGGACCGCCGCAGTAGTAGCTGTAGTGACCGGATCGGCCGGCTTCAGTCGCTGGCCGGTCCGGCGTCGCGCACGGTCTGCACCCGCTGCATCGCCTCACGCAGCTCGGTGAGCCACGACTCGGTGTGCTGGCCGACGAGGCGCACGCACCACGCCATGGCTTCGCTGCGAGAGCGGGCGACGCCGGCGTCGACCAGCGTGTCGAGTACCTGCCGCTCCGGCTGCCGCAGCCTGGTCATGACCGGCACGGACATGCGGGTGAACAGCGTCTGCTGCCCGTCCACCTCGACACCCCATGCCACCTTGCGGCCGGTGGCGTGCTCGAGCTCGCGGGCGATGTGAACCCTGCGCTCGCGGGTGTCCTCGCGAAACTGTTTGACCCGCCCGGCGACGGCCGCAGCGCGCGCCGCGTCGGAGGCGTCCTTGTCCTGGTCCGTGCCGGCGACGCGGCCGACGACCAGGATCTCCTCGCGGTCGACGGTGACCTCGGGGTCGCCCTCGAACCAGTCACTCGGCAGCCGGCCGTGCAGCCAGCCGCGCAATTCTGCCATGGAGAGTGTATGCATGTAACTATGTTTACACCATTACGCCGGTGTGGCCAGCGATGAATCCCGCTGGTTTTGACCCAGTGGTCGACACTCCGTAGACTCGACCCTCGGTGTGCGCTTCGCGCCCCCATGCTTGTTCCGTGTTTGTCCCCAATGTGTGTCTCTGGGTCTGGCTCTGGATGCGCCCGACGCCCACTCCTCGGTGTGGACGGTCGCGTGCCCACGATCTGCCCGGAGCGTTCAGCCCGACGAGGAGAGAGAGTCCGCGGTGTACGCGATCGTGCGCAGTGGCGGCCAGCAGAAGAAGGTTGCGGTCGGCGACGTCATCGAGATCGACAAGGTGGCGACCGCCGTCGGCGAGAGCCTGGTGCTGCCCACCGTGCTCCTGGTCGACGGCGACACCGTGACCTCCGGTTCTGCCGACCTGTCGAAGGTCGCCGTCACCGCCGAGGTGCTCGGCGAGACCAAGGGCCCGAAGATCACCATCCTGAAGTACAAGAACAAGACCGGCTACCGCAGGCGTCAAGGCCACCGCCAGCGCTACACGCGGGTCAAGGTCACCGACATTTCCACCCAGTGAGTCGAGCGAGGACCCAAGCAGATGGCACACAAAAAGGGCGCGGCGTCCACCAGGAACGGTCGTGACTCGAATGCTCAGCGCCTCGGCGTGAAGCGCTTCGGCGGTCAGCAGGTCAACGCTGGCGAGATCATCGTCCGCCAGCGTGGCACCCACTTCCACCCCGGCGTCGGCGTGGGCCGCGGTGGTGACGACACGCTGTTCGCACTGGTCGAGGGTGCGGTGGAGTTCGGCACCCGACGCGGCCGCAAGGTCGTCAACATCGTCGGGTCCGGGGCTGAGTAGGCGCACCAGCCGCAGCAGAGAGCACTGAGCACCGGACAGCGCTACACCGGACAGTATCGAGCAGCGCTGCTGCATCGGACAGTGCCGGTGCACAGGGCGGGCCGTTCCCGGAACGGCCCGCTTTTCGCGTTGTGACGGCGCCTCGGTGGCATACACGCGTGCCCGTCCGGGGTGTCACCCTCAGCGGGAGAGCAAGGAGCAGCGATGGCAGTGCCGACGTTCATCGACCAGGTGAGGCTGGTGGTCGCCGCGGGTCGAGGAGGCAACGGCGTCGCGTCGGTGCACCGGGAGAAGTTCAAGCCGCTCGGTGGGCCCGATGGTGGCAACGGTGGCGACGGCGGGTCGGTCGTGGTCCGGGTGGACCCCGCCATCACGACGCTCGTCGACTACCACCACTCCCCGCACCGGCGCGCCGCCAACGGCGCGCAGGGAGCGGGCGGCCACCGCAACGGCGGCACCGGTGTCGACCTGGTGCTGCCGGTCCCCGACGGCACCGTGGTCCGCGACGCCGATGGCACGCTGCTGGCCGATATGGTCGGGGCGGGCACCGAGCTGGTGATCGCCCAGGGCGGCCGCGGTGGGCTCGGCAACGCCGCGCTCGCGTCCAGGCGGCGCAAGGCTCCCGGCTTTGCGCTCAAGGGGGAACCAGGCGACGAGCGCACCGTGCGGCTCGAGCTCAAGGTCGTCGCCGACGTCGGCCTGGTCGGCTTCCCAAGTGCCGGCAAGTCCAGCCTGATCGCCGCGCTGTCACGCGCACGCCCCAAGATCGCGGACTATCCGTTCACGACGCTGGTGCCGAACCTGGGAGTGGTGCGCGCCGGTGACGTCACCTTCACCGTTGCCGACGTCCCCGGCCTCATCGAGGGTGCGAGCGAGGGGCGGGGTCTCGGCCACGACTTCCTGCGCCATGTCGAACGGTGCGCGGCCATCGTGCACGTGGTCGACTGCGCGACGACGGAGCCTGGACGAGACCCGCTCACCGATCTCGACGTGATCGAGCGTGAGCTGACCCGGTACGGCGGACTCGACGACCGGCCGCGGGTGGTTGCGCTCAACAAGGCCGACGTACCCGATGCGAGCGCGCTGGCCGAGATGGTGATCCCCGAGCTGAGACAACGAGGCCTGCGCGTCTTCGTGGTGTCGGCGGCGAGCCATGAGGGCCTGCGGGAGCTGTCGTTCGAGATGGCCGCGCTCGTGGCCGAGCGGCGCTCGCAGGCGCCGGCCACGGAGGCCACCCGCATCGTCATCCGGCCGCAGACACAGGCCGGACCGGAGTTCACCGTCATCGAGGCCGCCGAGGGCTGGCGCGTGCGGGGCGACAAGCCCGAGCGGTGGGTGCGGCAGACCGACTTCAGCAACGACGAGGCGGTCGGCTACCTCGCCGATCGGCTGGCGCGCGTGGGCATCGAGGAGCGACTGCTGCAGATGGGCGCTCGCCCCGGTGATGCCGTGCTCATCGGACCCGAGGACGACGCGGTCGTGTTCGACTTCGACCCGCAGGTCGACGCGGGGGCGGAGGTCCTCCGCGGGCCGCGCGGCAGCGACCCGCGCCTGGAGGGCCGGTGAAGCAGCGGACCGATCCTGCCCCGCCGCCCACGTCGCGCGCCGACCTGGGGTCCGCAGCGCGGATCGTGGTCAAGGTCGGGTCGTCGTCGCTCAGCTCGACCGACGGCGGAATCGACGAGGCGCGGCTGACCGCGCTGGTCGTCGCCCTCGCCGAGGTACGCGACCGCGGGACCGAGGTCGTGCTGGTCTCCTCTGGTGCGATCGCCGCTGGGCTTGCGCCGCTGAGGTTGTCGCGGCGCCCACGCGACCTCGCCACCCAGCAGGCAGCGGCCAGCGTCGGGCAGGGCCTGCTCGTGCACCGCTATACCGACGCCTTCGCTCGGCACGGCCTGCGCACCGGCCAGGTGCTGCTGACGCTCGACGACGTCACGCGCCGGACCCACTACCGCAACGCCTACCGCACGTTCGCCAAGCTGCTCGAGCTCGGTGTCGTGCCGATCGTCAACGAGAACGACACGGTGGCCACGACCGAGATCCGCTTCGGCGACAACGACCGGCTGGCCGCACTGGTGGCGCACCTGGTGCACGCCGACTTGCTGGTGCTGCTCTCCGACGTCGACGCGCTCTACGACGGCGACCCGCGGCGCTCGGCCAGCTCCCGGGTGCCGGAGGTGCGCGGCGAGGACGACCTGGCCGGGATCAGCATTGGCCGGCCCGCCACCGACGTCGGCACCGGTGGCATGGTGACGAAGATCGAGGCCGCCCGGATCGCCACCCGGGCCGGCATTCCCGTCGTACTCGCCTCCGCAGCATCGGCGGCCGAGGTGATGCGCGGTGAGGACGTCGGCACGCTGTTCCATCCCACTGGCCGCCGGCGGCCCACGCGGCTGCTGTGGCTGGAGCACGCCACCGAGCCGGTGGGCGAGCTGCTGCTCGACGCGGGGGCCGTCGACGCGGTCGTGCATCGGCGGGCATCACTGTTGCCGGCCGGTATCGTCGCCATCCGCGGGACGTTCGAAGCCGGCGACCCGGTCAGCCTGCTCGACCCCGCCGGCACGTGTGTGGGCCGAGGGCTGGTCAACTACGACAGTGCCGAGTTGCCCGACCTGCTGGGTCGCAGCACGCACGACCTCGGCCGTGAGCTTGGTTCCGGCTACGGCCGCGAGGTCGTGCACCGGGACGACCTGGTGGTGCTGCCACCATCGGGGTGAAGTGCTGACAGCCCGCTGCCCAGCGGACACACTGGTGTCCCGACTCCCTTCCACAGTCCGGAGGTCTTGGTGACCGACTCGCATCGCCTCTGGCACGTCACGCTTACCGTGGCGGGGTGCGAGCACGACCCCGATGCGGTGTGCGCCGGGCTGGTCCGGCTGGGTGACGAGCAACCGTTCCTGCACTCGCTGCGCTACCGGTCCTCGCGCGCCGAGCTGCAGTACTGGGAGGAGTCGGATGGGATGCTCGACGCCGCGTCGCTGGCCCTGCGGCTGTGGAACGAGCACCGGGCATCGTGCGGGCTGCCGGGTTGGGAGGTCGTCGGGCTCGAAGTGCTCGAGCGCGAGACGTTCCAGCAGCGCGCGGCCCAGGGGACGCCTGCCGCGGTCGGGATGCCGAACCCCACCCCACGGCCGTACTGACACCTCGCCACGTCCGCCCGCGGACGGGCTCGGCTCAGCCCCGGACGTCGAGTACGTCGACGAAGGACACGTCGCGCAGCGGCGACTGCGTGCAGCCACCGATGCCGTAGATCCGGTCGCCGACGGCGACGTAGCCGAGCCCATGCCGTGGCACGGTCATCGGGTTCGCCGGCGACCAAGCCTCGGTCGCCGGGTCGTAGACCGCCGAGAACTCGTGATGTGACACCCAGATCCTGCCGTCGGCCGCCGCGGCGCCGCCTCGTGACATCGGCTGGGGCAGCGGGGTTCCGTTCGTCCAGGTCTTGGTCGCCGGGTCGTAGATCTGCACTCGGCCGGTCGGCTCGGACACCTCCCAGCCGCCCAGCACGTAGATCACGCCATCCAGCGGCACGAGGTCGATCGACGACCGCGGATGCGGCATGTCGCCACCGTCGGTCCAGGTGTCGGTCGCCGGGTCGAACACGTCGACCTGCTCGACGTACTCGCCGTCGGACTCACCGCCCACCACGTAGACCAGGCCGTCAACTACGCCGACGTCGTGCGCGTAGCGCGCGTGCGGCAGCGGTGGGAGCTTCGTCCACGTGCCGGTCTTGGTGTCGAGCACCGCGGCGTAGTCGCTGGCCTCGGCCTGGGCGTCCAGGCCGCCGAAGAGGTAGACCTGGTCGCCGACCGCGACGCCTTCGAACGACGCCAACCCCGTGGGGACCTCGGGTCCGTACCGCCAGGTGTCCTCGCCGGCGTCGTAGACCTCGGTGCTGGTGAGCCGGGTGCCGCGGGCTCCCGTCATGCCACCGAAGGTCCAGATCTGGTCACCCACGACCGCGGTCGCGAAGTCGTCGCGCGGGGTGCCGATCGGTGCCCGCGGCTGCCATACCGGCAGCTCCGGCACGGGGGGAGCGGCCTCACTCGTCACCGCGGGCGTGGGCTCGGCGGCGGCGCGGGCACTGGCATCGCCGTCGCCGCTGCAGGCGCTGAGAGTGAGCAGGCCGATGGCGGCCATCGCGAGGATGCGTCGGGACACGTGCCGATTCTTCCACTTCGCCCAAGTTTCCCTGGCCTCTTCACCCCCGGTGCGTCCGCCCCCTCTCGCGAGTGGCCACATGTACCCCGTGTCCAAAGTGCGAGCATCTCGACCGGGTCCAGCCTCTCGGTGGCTGAGACTCGGCCCAAATTTGTCCGCTCGCGGGAGAATGGCGAGATGGAGAATGAGGCGGTCCAGAGCGACGCGGTACCGGATGACGCGGCAGAGGGCGACGCGGTGCAGGACGTGGCCGTGCGGGCGCGCGCCGCTGCGCGGGTGCTGGGCGCCCGCACCCGGGCCGACAAGGACCGGGCGCTGGCGATGATGGCGCAGTCGCTGGTGGACGCCACCGGCGAGATTCTCACCGCGAACGCCCGCGACGTCGAACGCGCTCGCGCGGCGGGTACGCCGGAGGCGATGATCGACCGGTTGGCGCTCGACGCCGACCGGGTCGCCGCGATGGCGCACGGGCTGCGGGACGTGGCCGCGCTCGCCGACCCCTGTGGCGAGGTGGTGCGCGGGTCCACCCTGCCCAACGGGCTGGAGCTGCGTCAGGTGCGGGTGCCGTTCGGGGTTGTCGGCATCATCTACGAGGGCCGTCCGAATGTCACCGCCGACGCTGCGGGGCTATGCCTGAAGAGCGGCAACGCCGTGTTGCTCCGCGGCTCCTCGTCGGCACGGGACTCCAACTCCGCGATCATCGAGACCCTGCGCCGCGCCGCGGAGGACAGCGGCATGCCGGCCGATGTGGTGCAGGCGGTGCCTGGGCAGAGCCGCGACTCGGTGCGGCAGCTGATGCGGGCGCGCGGGCTCGTCGACGTGCTGATCCCACGCGGCGGCGCGGAGCTGATCCGCAGTGTGGTGGAGGGCTCGACCGTGCCGGTGATCGAGACCGGCGTCGGCAACTGTCACGTGTACGTCGACGCCGCGGCCGACCTCGACATGGCGCTCGGCATCGTCGTGAACGCCAAGACGCACCGGCCCAGCGTGTGCAACGCCGCCGAGTCCCTGCTCGTGCACCGCGACGTCGCGGCGGCCTTCCTGCCGCGGGTGCTCAAGGAGATGGCGGCGCGCGGCGTCACCGTGCACGGCGACGCCTCGGTCGTCGACTGCGCGGTCGCGAACGGCAACAGCAGCGTCGTACCCGCCGAGCAGGAGGACTTCGACGCGGAGTATCTCTCGCTCGACCTCGCGGCTGCTGTGGTCGACTCGCTCGAGTCGGCCGTGGGGCACATCCGGCGACACGGCACCGGGCACACCGAGGCGATCGTCACCGGGTCGCAGCCGGCCGCCCAGCAGTTCGTCGCCCAGGTCGACGCCGCCGCCGTGGTCGTCAACGCGTCGACGCGGTTCACTGACGGCGGAGAGTTCGGGTTCGGTGCCGAGATCGGCATCTCCACGCAGAAGCTGCACGCGCGTGGACCGATGGGGCTGACCGAGCTGACCTCGACCAAGTACGTCGTGACCGGCACCGGTCAGGTCCGGGCCTGAGCAATGGTCCCGCGTCCGGTAGATTGCGGCCTATGCGTATGACCCTCCTGCTTGCCGCCGAGACCGAGCACGCCAACGAGCTGCCGGCAGAGCCCTACGTGTACGGGCTGGTAGCCCTCGGCATCCTGCTGCTCCTGCTCGTCGGCATGCTGATCTTCGGCAAGGGCCGGCCGCACTCCTGATGAGCAGCGGCGCGGACGTCGGATGAGCGCGGCTTCGAGGCAGGTTCGCCGCCTGGGAGTGATGGGAGGCACGTTCGATCCGGTGCATCATGGCCACCTTGTGGCTGCCAGCGAGGTGCAGGCGTGGTTCGACCTCGACGAGGTGGTCTTCGTCCCCACCGGTCAGCCATGGCAGAAGTCCCACCGAGAGGTGTCGGCCGCCGAGGACCGCTACCTGATGACGGTGGTCGCCACCGCAAGCAACCCGCGGTTCTCGGTGAGCCGGGTCGACATCGACCGCGACGGGCCGACGTACACGGTCGACACCCTGCGCGACCTGCATCTCCAGCACCCCGACGTCGAGCTCTACTTCATCACCGGTGCTGACGCCTTGGCGCAGATCCTCACCTGGCGTGACGCCGACGAGGTCTTCGAGCTCGCCCACTTCGTGGGCTGCACCCGGCCCGGGCACCACATCGACGAGCAGACCCTGGAGGGCCTGCCGCAGGACCGGGTGACGATCGTGGAGATCCCGGCGCTGGCGATCTCCTCGACCGCATGCCGCAACCGGGTGCTGGCCGGTGAACCGGTCTGGTATCTGGTGCCCGACGGCGTCGTGCAGTACATCGCCAAACGATCGCTCTACCGCAAAGAAACGAGCTGAGGCACGCGTGGCTGCAACCGAACGCGCCGTCGAGCTGGTCCATGTCGCCGCCGAGGCGGCATCGGACAAGCTGGCCGACGACATCATCGCCTTCGACGTCTCCGAGCAGCTGGTGATCACCGATGCCTTCCTGCTCTGCTCGGCACCCAACGACCGGCAGGTCAAGTCGATCGTCGACGAGATTGAGGATAGGCTGCGCGAGGCCGGCGCCAAGCCGGTGCGCCGGGAGGGCCAGCGCGACGGACGCTGGGTGCTGCTGGACTTCACCGACATCGTGGTGCACGTGCAGCACGCCGAGGAGCGCGCGTTCTACGCGCTCGAGCGGCTGTGGGGCGACTGCCCGCTGATCGGCCTCCCCACCACGGTGCACGACCGGCGCGGAGACAGCTCCGCATGAGGGGCCGGCGTCTGGTGCTCTGGCGGCATGGCCAGACCGCGTGGAACCTGCAGCGGCGCGCCCAGGGCCAGACCGACGTGGACCTCGATGCCGTGGGGCTGCGGCAGGCGCGCGACGCCGCCGCCCGTCTTGCATCGCTGAGCCCGTCGATGATCGTGTCCAGTGACCTGGCGCGGGCGCGGCGTACGGCGCAGGAGCTGGCCACGGTGAGCGGCGTCGAGGTGCACACCGATGTGCGGCTGCGTGAGGTCCATCTCGGTGAGCGCGAGGGGCGCACCATCGACGAGGTCGAGCAGCTCTGGCCGGAGATCTGGCATGCCTGGACCCACGGTGAGGTGCCGCCGCCGGCCCCTGGCGGGGAGAGCGAGGAGGAGGTCGCCGAGCGTGCTGCGGCGGCGATGCGCGACGTGGTCGAGGCGCTCGAGCCCGGCGAGACCGGTGTCGTCGTCGCCCACGGTGGCTCGCTGCGCAGCGGGATGTGGCGCTTCCTCGGCCTCCCCGGGGAGCTGTCCCGGTCGCTGGGCGGGATGTCGAACTGCGCATGGAACGTGCTGACCCAGACCAGGGCAGGGCACTGGCAGCTGGTCGAGTACAACGCCGGGACACTTCCGGAGCCGGTGCTGACCGACGACCTGGCGGCCGACGACGAGGTGGGAAGCACCGTCTCCTAGCCGGATTTCGTCTGTGCGAGGACTCTGGCTAGACTGTCCGGGCTGCCCGGGAAACCGGGTGGCCCTGGGGCTGTGGCGCAGCTGGTAGCGCACCTGCATGGCATGCAGGGGGTCAGGGGTTCGAGTCCCCTCAGCTCCACCATGAAGTGAGCGGTCGGTGATCGGTGAGGTCACCGGCCTTCTTCATGCTCGCTGCGCACCGTGGCGAGTTCCGGGTCTGCGCCGCCTGATTTGTCCCCCGGAACGCGCCATGCTTCAGGTGGGCGGGGGAGCAGCGTGACCCGGGCGCGCCGCGATGGCGTGAGCGTGACGTTGCGGGCTGCGGTGCGCTCCGGTC
>DASSKO010000087.1:0-22458 GCA_035690425.1 Nocardioidaceae bacterium | reverse complement strand
TCGACCGATCCGTCCGCGATCGCGTACTTCTGGCAGGAGGCGCTCGGCTGGCGCCGGACCCACGACACCGCCGACGAGGTCGTGCTCGAGCCGCCGGAGACCAGCCCCGAGGAGGGCTTGGTGCCGGACCTGCTGTTCCTGCGGGTGCCTGAGGACAAGCGGACGAAGAACCGGCTGCACCTGGACCTGCGCCCCGACGACCAGGACGCGGAGGTACGCCGGCTCGAGGAGCTCGGCGCCGCCCAGGTCGAGATCGGCCAGTCCCGCGCCGCCGAGCCGCCCAGCTGGGTGGTGATGGCCGACCCCGACGGCAACGAGTTCTGCGTGCTCAAGTCGCTCGCGGGGCGCTGAGCCGATGACGGGCCACGAGCCGATCCTGGGCGCCTCGCTCGAGGAGCTGCGGGCGACCCGCAGCAGCGTGAAGTGGCGGGCGTACCCGCCGGACGTGCTGCCGGCGTGGGTCGCGGAGATGGACGCCCGGCCGTGCGCGCCGGTGGTCGAGGCGGTGACCGCGGCACTGCGGCGCGGCGACACCGGCTACCCGTGGGTGCGGCCGTTCGAGGACGCGTTCACCGGGTTCGCGAAGCGCCGCTGGGGCTGGGCGCCCGAGCCGGGTCCGGTGGTGGCTGACGTGATGATCGGCATCGCCGAGCTGCTGCACGTCCTCACCCCGACCGACGGCGCCGTCGTGCTCAGCCCGCCGTGCTACGACTCCTTCTACGGCTTCGTCGCGTCGGTGCGCCGCCGGCTGGTCACCGCGCCGCTGAGTCGTCGTGGGGGCGCCGACCACCGGCTCGACCCCGAGGCGCTCGACCGGGCGTTCGCGGACGCGGGCCCGGGGTCGGCGTACGTGCTGTGCAACCCGCAGAACCCCACCGGCACGGTGCACACCGCCGACGAGCTCGCCACCCTCGCCCGGATCGCGGGACGCCGCGGCGTCACGGTGATCTCCGACGAGATCCACGCGCCGCTGGTGCAACCCGGCACGACCTACACGCCCTACCTCGCGGTCCCCGAGGCCGCCCGTGGGATCGCGGTGGTCTCGGCCTCCAAGGCCTGGAACCTCGCCGGGCTGAAGGCCGCGATGGTGGTCCCCGGCCCGGAGGCCCGGGACGCCGTCGGCGCCCTGCACGAGGTCGTCACCCACGGCGCGAACCACCTCGGCGTGATCGCCCAGACCGCGGCGTACGCCGAGGGCGAGGCCTGGCTCGACCAGCTGCTGGGCGAGGTCGCCGACCGGCGCGCCCTGCTGGCCCGGCTGCTCGCCGAGCGGCTGCCCGCGGTGGTGCCGACCCCGGCGCAGGCGACGTACCTCGCCTGGCTGGACTGCCGCGGCCTCGGCCTGGCCGACCCCGCAGAGGTGTTCTTGGAGAGGGGCCGGGTGGCGGTCTCTGCCGGCACCCTCTACGACCCCGCAGCGACCGGCTGGGTGCGGTTCAACCTCGCGACGTCGGCCGAGGTCGTCACCGAGGCGGTGGCCCGGATGGCGGCTGCGGTCGCGTAGCGTCGCGCCATGCCCGAAGCGCCCGGAGCCCACTTCTCCGACCACCAGGTCTCGATCTACGCCAACGGGATGTTCGCCGGGCAGGTCCCGGAGATCACCACCGACCTGGGCAACCTGGAGGCGCAGGCGGCCACGGTGCTCGGGCCGGAGGAGCTCGGCTACATCGTGCCCAGCGCCGGGAGCGGGCGTACGGCGCGGGCCAACGTGGCGGCCTTCGACCGCTGGCGGCTCGTGCCGCGGATGTTCCGCGAGCACGCCCACCGGGACCTGTCCACCACCGTGCTGGGCACCCGGATGCCGGCGCCGGTGCTGCTCGGCCCGGTCGGCGTGCAGCGGCTGGCCCACCCCGACGGCGAGCTCGCCAGTGCCCGGGCCGCCCGCGAGCTGGGGCTGACCTACGTGCACTCGACCCAGGCCACCGCCTCCTTCGAGGAGGTCGCCGAGGCCAACGGGGACGGGTCCCGCTGGTACCAGCTCTACTGGCCCAACGACGACGAGCTGTGCGTCAGCTTCCTGCGGCGCGCGAAGGCCGCCGGCTACACGCACCTGGTGATCACCCTCGACACCACCATGCTGGGCTGGCGCCCCGCGGACCTCGACCGCGGCTACCTCCCGTTCCTGCAGGGCGTCGGCATCGCGAACTACACCACCGATCCGGTCTTCCGCCGCCGCCTGGAGAAGAGCCCGGAGGAGGACCCGGCGGGGGCGGGCATCGCGTTCGCCTCGGTGTTCCCCAACCCGGGGCTCGGCTGGGACCAGCTGCCGCTGGTGCGCGACCACTGGGACGGCCCGATCCTGCTCAAGGGGATCCAGAGCGTCGACGACGCGCGGATCGCGGCCGAGCACGAGATCGACGGGATCGTGGTCTCCAACCACGGCGGTCGCCAGGTCGACGGAGCGGTCGCCTCCCTCGACGCGCTGCCGGCGATCGCGACCGCGGTGGGCGACCGGATGAGCGTGCTCTTCGACTCCGGCGTCCGCACCGGGTCCGACGTGGTCAAGGCGCTCGCCCTGGGTGCGGACGCCGTGTTGCTCGGCCGGCCCTTCCTCTACGACCTCGCGCTCGGCGGCCAGGCCGGCGTCGAGCACGTGCTCCGCTGCCTGCTCGCGGAGCTCGACCTCACCCTCGGCAACGCCGGCTACGACACCGTGGCCGGGCTCGGCCCGGGCGCGGTGGTGCGGACCGGGGTGGTCTGAGGGGGGAGCAGCCGACCCCCGATTTCACGATGACGGGTGTCGGCGGCCACCCCTAGGCTCGCGGGCACCAGCGCATCCCGACCCCGGAGGCTTCCCATGGCGACCAGGCTCAACCCGTACCTGCACTTCGACGGCACCGCGCGGGAGGCGATGGAGTTCTACCAGTCCGTGCTCGGCGGAGAGCTCAGCACCAGCCGGTACGCCGACTTCGGCGCCGCCGAGGGGGAGGCCGGCGAGCGGCTGATGCACGCGATGCTGGAGACCCCCGACGGGCTGACCCTGATGGCCGCGGACGCGCCCGCGGGGTCGGACTTCACCCCGCCGGCGGCCTTCGGCGTCAGCCTCTCCGGCGACGACGCCGAGAAGCTTCGCGGCTGGTGGGCCCGGCTCAGCGAGGGCGCCGAGATCCAGGTGCCGTTCGAGAAGCAGGCGTGGGGCGACGAGTTCGGCCAGTGCGTCGACCGGTTCGGCGTGCCCTGGCTGGTCAACGTCGCCGGCTGACCTCCCGCGTCAGCTGTCCGCGGCGGCGTCCAGGGCCTCCCCGACCGGGGTGTCCCCGTCGTCGAACTCCACCGTGCGGCGGACCAGGTCGCCCCGGTCGACGACCTGGGCGATCACCTCGGCGACGTTCGCCCGGCTGACCTCGCTGGAGGAGGCACGGCTGCCACCGACCGCGATCCGGCCGGTCGGCTCGGCCAGGGTGAGCCGGCTCGGACCGAGGATCGTCCAGGCGAGCGACGTGCCGCGCAGGTGGGTGTCCGCGGTCGCCTTCGCGTCGGCGTACGGGAAGAACGCGTCGTCCTCCGGGACGCCGTGGGCGGGGCCGGCGCCGAAGTAGGACACCATCACGTAGCGGTCGGCGCCCGCGGCCTCGGCCGCCTCCATCGACCGGATCGCCGCATCGCGGTCGACGGCGTAGGTGCGCTCCGGGCTGCCGCCGCCGGCCCCCGCCGACCAGACCACCACGTCGGAGTCGCGCAGCAGATCGGTGAGCGCGTCGATGTCGGCCTGCTCCACGTCGAGGACGACGGCCTCGGCGCCGGTGGCCTCGACGTCGCCCACCCGGGCGGGATCGCGGACCACCGAGCGGACCCGGTGCCCGCGGTCGGTCAGCAGTGGGGCGGCCAGCAGGGCGACCTTGCCGTGGCCGCCGATGATCGTCACGGTGCTCATGGCTTCGACCGTACTGTGGGCCCCGCTGCGGACGCACGGCTGACCTCGGCGGCCCGATCATGGGAAACTGGCACCGATGTCCACCCTTCCGATCGACCCCGCCCCTGCCCTGCCGACCGGTTTCACCGCCCGCGTCCCGACCCCCGACGACCTGCCCCGCATGGTGGAGCTGGTCAGCGACCACCGGCAACGCGTCCGTGGCGACGGGTCGGTCGACGAGGAGGCGCTGACCGCACAGCTGCTCGGCCCCGGCTCCTGGACCCGCCGTCAGGTGGTGGTCGAGGACGACGCCGGCCGACTGGTCGCCTGGGCCGAGGTGCACGACCGCGCCGCCGGGCGCACCATGGTCTGGCTGACCGTCGAGGCCGGTGCCGAGGTCGTCGCCCCGCCGCTGCTCGCCTGGGAGGAGGACGTGGCCCGGGTGATCACCGCCGAGCGCGGGATCACCGAGACCCGGCTGGACGCCCTGGTCGACGTCGGCGACCGCGACGAGATCGGCTGGTTCCTCGACGCCGGCTATGTCCGCACCCGCAGCTGGCTGAACATGACCCGTCCGGTCTCGCCCGACGAGGAGCTGCCTGCGCCACGCGAGGGCGTGCAGGTCCGTCGCGTCGGCGTGCAGGAGGTCGGCGACGGGACCACGTTCCCGGTGGCCGCCGACCTGCAGGCGGTGCACCGGATGCTCGAGGAGTCCTTCGAGGACCACTTCAACTCCTACCGCGAGAGCTTCCCGGAGTTCGTGCAGCGGCTGCGCGAGGACCCGGGCCACCGCTGGGACCACTGGTGGCTGGCGCTCGTCGAGGACCAGGGTGAGTGGGTCGCCGGCGGCGCCCTGGTCGCCTCGGTGGTCCAGCCAGACGCCTCGGGCAAGTACGGCAGCTACGTCGACTACATCGGCGTGCACCGCAGGGCCCGCGGCCGCGGGGTCGCCAAGGCGCTGCTGCACACCGTGATCGAGGACGCCGCCAGGCGGGACCGCAACCGGGTCGGCCTGGAGGTCGACGCCGACTCCCCGACCCACGCCGACGGGCTCTACCGCGCGCTGGGCTGGGAGAACAAGTACGTCACCGAGTCGTGGAACCGCGACATCCGGCTGGAGGAGTGACCGCCCCGCAGCAGGCACCGGTTCCCGAGTTCTCCTCGGACTGCTCGCGCTGCCTCGGCCTGTGCTGCGTGCTGCTGCCGTTCAGCGCGGCCGCCGGCTTCGGTGCGGACAAGGCCGGCGGCGAGGCGTGCGGGCACCTGCGGGCCGACGACCGGTGCGGCATCCACGACCGGCTGCGCGAGGAGGGCTGGCCGGGCTGCACGGTCTTCGAGTGCTTCGGTGCCGGGCAGCAGGTCTCGCAGGTGACGTACGCCGGCGGCGGCTGGCGGGACCGCGACGGTGACCAGCGCGCGGAGATGGCTGCGGTGTTCTCGGTGATGCGGGTGCTGCACGAGATGCTCGCGCACCTGTCCGAGGTGGAGCGGCGTACGCCGGACCCGGCGGCCACCGCCCTGCGCACCGAACTCGCCGCGCACACCGCGCTCGACCCGGTCTCGCTGCTCGGCCTCGACGTCGACGACCTGCACGATCGGGTCGGTCCAGCCCTCGTCGCGGCCAGCCGCCGGATCCGGTCCCGGCGCGGTGCCGCGCTGGACCACGCCGACCTCGCCGGCCGGGACCTGCGCCGTCGCCGCCTGGCCGAGGCGGACCTGCGGGGCGCGCTCCTGATCGCGGCCGACCTGCGCGGGCTCGACCTGGGCCGGGCGGACCTGCTCGGCGCCGACCTGCGCGACGCCGACGTCCGCGGCGCGAACCTGTCCGCGACGCTGTTCCTCACCCAGCCGCAGGTCAACGCCGCGGTCGGGGACGCCGGCACGACGCTGCCCCCGGCGCTGGCAGTGCCGGGCCACTGGCGGGTACCGGGCAGGTCATGAGCGGCACGGACGCCCACCTCGAGGGGCCCGAGCAGAACGACGCGCCGGCGGACGTCACCTCCGGCCGGTCCGCCGTACGGCAGGTCGGTGCCGGGCTGACGATCGCGGCGCTCGGCGTCGTCTTCGGCGACATCGGCACCAGCCCGCTGTACGCGCTGCAGACGGTCTTCTCGATCGACGACCACGCGGTGCGCCCGAGCCCCGGCGACGTGTACGGCGTCATCTCGATGATGTTCTGGTCGGTCACCCTGATCGTGTCGCTGAAGTACGTGACCGTGCTGATGCGCGCCGACAACGACGGCGAGGGCGGGGTGATGGCCCTGGCCGCGCTCGCCCAGCGCCTGTACGCCAACCGGGCCTCGCGGGCCGCGCTCCTGCTGCTGGTCGGTGTCGCCGGGGTGTCGCTGTTCTACGGCGACTCGGTGATCACGCCCGCGATCAGTGTGCTGTCCGCGGTGGAGGGCCTGCAGGTCGCCGCCCCGAGCGTGACCCACCTGGTGGTGCCGATCGCCGCGGTGATCCTGGTCCTGCTGTTCCTCGTGCAACGGTTCGGCACCGGCCGGGTCGGCAGGCTGTTCGGACCGATCATGCTGGCCTGGTTCACCGCGATCGCGCTGGCCGGCGTCGGGCAGGTCGTCCAGCAGCCCCGCGTCCTCCAGGGACTCTCACCCAGCTACGCGCTCACCTTCTTCTTCGCCCATCCCGGCATCACCTTCGTCGCGATGGGCGCGGTGGTGCTGACCATCACCGGCGCCGAGGCGCTGTACGCCGACATGGGCCACTTCGGCCGGGCGCCGATCCGACGGGCGTGGTTCTTCATCGTCTTCCCGGCGCTGGTGCTGAACTACCTGGGCCAGGCCGGCCTGATCCTGACCGATCCGCACGCCACGACCAACCCGTTCTTCCTGCTGCTGCCGGGCTGGGCGAGGCTCCCGATGGTGATCCTGGCGACCGCGGCCACCGTGATCGCCAGCCAGGCGGTGATCTCCGGGGCGTTCTCGCTGTCCCGGCAGGCGATGCGGCTCGGCCTGCTGCCGCCGCTGTCGGTCCGCCAGACCTCCGAGCACGAGGGGGGACAGGTCTACCTGCCCGCGGTGAACGCGCTGCTGTTCCTCGGCGTGCTCGCGGTGATGCTCACCTTCGGGTCCTCACAGAGGCTGGCCACGGCGTACGGCATCTCGGTGACCGGGGCGCTGGTGGTCGACACCGCGCTGCTCCTGATCGTGGCCCGGCAGCTGTGGCACTGGCGCGCCTGGCAGATGGCGGTGGCCGGGGTCGCCTTCGGCGGCCTGGAGCTCACCTTCCTGGCCGCCAACCTCACCAAGGTGCTCAGCGGCGGCTGGATCCCGCTGCTGATCGCCGGCGCGGTGCTGACCGTGATGACCACCTGGCGCAAGGGCCGCGACCTGGTCATCACCCGGCGACGGGACCAGGAGGGGGCGCTGGACGACTTCGTGGAGAAGATGCGCACCGAGCAGGTGCCGCGGGTGCCCGGCCTGGCGGTGTTCCCGCACCCCAACAAGGACACCACCCCGCTCGCGCTGCGCGACAACGTCGAGCACAACCACGTGCTGCACCACAACGTGCTGATCGTCTCGGTCGAGACCGCGAACGTCCCGCACGTGCCGCCCGACCAGGTCTTCACCCCCGACGACCTCGGGTACGCCGACGACGGCATCTGGCACCTGACCGTCCGCCTGGGCTTCGCCGACACCCCCGACATCCCGCGGGCGATCCGCACCGCGTGCCACCGCAAGGACCTCGACCCGGCGCTGATCCGGACCCGGCCGGTCTCCTACTTCATCTCCCGCGGCGCGATCCGGCCCACCGGCGCCCCCGGCATGTCCACCTGGCGCAAGAGGCTGTTCGTCGCCCTGGCCCGCAACGCCGCCAACCCCGCCGCCCGGTTCAACCTCCCCTCCGCGCGCACGGTCAGCATGGGCCACGACATCGACCTGTAACGCGCCTGGTCGGCGTCCGAGGGTGGGACTACTGCAAGGGTCGCTTCGCTGCCAGGCCGTCAAGGTAGTCGACGGCAGTTGGTAGGCGTACCACGTCGCCGTACTTGGCCTGGATGTCGAAGAGGCTCGACATGTGTGGCAGAGACGAGCGATCGCCCGAGGCATCTTCCACGACGATCGTGCGGAAGCCGTAGGAGCACGCGTCGACTGCGGTCGCGCGGACGCAACCGCTGGTGGTGCAGCCACACAAGATCACCGTGTCCACGCCATGAGCGAGGAGCCGCGTGGTCAAGTCGGTCCCGAAGAAGCAGGACGCGTACTTCTTCACCAGGACGGCCTCGTCCTGCCGGCGCTGCAAGCGCTCGTCGATACCCACCCACTCGCTCCCCGCGATCAGCGTGCGGTTTGCAGGGATCTTCCGTACCCAAACGCCCATGTCCTGGCCGTCAGGGTCGTAGGCGACTGTCGAGAAGATCACCGGTGTCTCCGATGCCCGGGCGGCTGCGAGCAGCGAGCGCGTGGCCTCGATCTCCGCGTCCAGATTTGCGGCGAGAGGCGAGCGGCTGTCGGTGAACCCCAGAGCAAAGTCGACGACTACGAGTGCTGGGTGATCACCGAAGCCCACCTCGCCGCCGAGGCCCTTGGCCTGGAGTCGACCGCGTAGCTTCTCGTACTCCTGGGCGACTGCTTCCTCGTTCATTGGCGGAACCTCCCTCGAATTGAACTGGCGGACAGCCAGGCCCGCACCAAGAGGGCCTCTGCTATCCAGAGGAGGCCTCTTGACGCACGGTATGAACCATGCCACAGTCGACCTCATTCGTAGAACAAGATTCTGCAGGCCAGAGGCAATGGCAGATCCGCAGACTTCAGCGAGGAGCATTGGTGAGCGATCACGCGTCCGTGTTTGCAGACGTGCGGCAGGGGATGATTCCGGCGCACATCTATAACGACCGCGAGCTGTTCGAGCTCGAGCGGGATCGACTGTTCGCGCGTAGCTGGATGTTCGTTGCGCATGAGTCGGAGTTGCCCCAGCCCGGTGACTATGTCGTCCGGAAGGTGCTGGACGACTCGTTCATCGTCTCTCGGGCCGACAACGGCGAGATCCGGGTCATGTTCAACATGTGTCTGCACCGTGGGATGCAGATCTGCCGTGCGGAGATGGGCAACGCGTCGCACTTCCGTTGCCCGTACCACGGCTGGTCCTACCGAAATGACGGTCGCATCGTGGGCCTTCCCTTCCACAAGGAGGCCTACGGCGGCGAAGACGGCTTCAACCGCAAGGGGCAGACGCTTCTTCCGGCGCCGTCGCTAGACACATACAACGGGCTGATCTTCGTTTCGCTGGATCCCGAGGCGCCGTCCTTGCGGGACTTCCTCGGTGACTTCGCCTTCTACCTGGACTACTACACGAAGCAGAGCGCAAGCGGCATCGAGTTGCGCGGCCCCCAGCGCTGGCGCATCAAGGCGAACTGGAAGATCGGTGCGGAGAACTTCGCCGGCGACATGTACCACACGCCGCAGACACATACGAGCGTCGTCGAGATCGGACTGTTTCGCGAGCCCAAGGCCGAGAAGCGCAAGGACGGTACCACCTACTGGGCGGGCAACGGCGGCGGAACGACCTACAAGCTGCCACCCGGGACCCTCGAGGAGCGACTGGCCTATGTCGGCTATCCCGACGAGATGATCGATCGGATGAAGCAGAGCTGGTCGCCGCAGCAACGCAGCGTGATCGGCGAGAACGGCTTCATGGTCTCGGCCGCATCGGTCTTTCCGAACCTCAGCTTCGTCCACAACTGGCCCAAGGTGCAGGACTCCGACGAGGTGCTGCCGTTCATCTCGCTGCGCCAGTGGCAGCCGATCAGCGAAGACGAGACCGAAGTGCTCTCTTGGTTCGCAGTGGACAAGGAGGCGCCCGAAGAGTTCAAGGCGCTGTCCTACAAGGCGTACCTGATGTGCTTCGGCAGCACGGGCATGTTCGAGCAGGACGACGTCGAGAACTGGGTCTCGCTCACCAACACCGCAGCAGGGTCGATGGCGCGCCGGCTCCGGCTGAACAGTCGCATGGGAATGCTCAGCGACGGCGCGCCGGTAACGCCTCCGCTCTCGCAGGAGGAGTACGCGGGACCCGGAACGGCCTACGTCGGCTACAGCGAGTACAACCAGCGGCACCTGCTCCAGCGGTGGGCGGACTACGTCGAGCGCCCCGCCGGCGATGTCGACGCGGTCTCCGTGGGCCGCCAGGACGCTGCGGCGATCATCCGCGGCGAGAACGTGGAGGAGGCTCGATGACTTCGGCATACATCCCCATCGACTCGGCCGACTCGCCCCTGGGTCGGCACGCATCAACCACCCAGCGCGTCGGCGTCACATTGCCCTTCAACGACGAGCGGCACCTGCTGGCAAGCCGATGGCTGGTCGATGAGGCCTACATCCTCGACCACCAGGAGTATCCCGCGTGGCTGGAGCTGCTCACCGAAGACATCCACTACTACATGCCGATCAAGGTGACCACCGCGCTCGGAGCCGGGTTCGACACCGCTCCGGAGATGGCGCACTTCGACGAAGACAAGTACTCCCTGAGCCGCCGCGTCGCGCGGTTCGCCACCGAACACGCGTGGACCGAAGATCCGCCGTCTCGACTGCGACACTTCGTGACCAATGTGCGCACCTTCGCCACCGACCGTGAGGACGAACTGGTGGTCGATTCAGCGGTGCTCCTCTTCCGCAGTCGGGGAGACGTGCGCGAGCACGCTTTGGTCTCGGCCGGCCGCGAAGACCTGCTGCGCCACGAGGATGAGACCTGGCGGCTGGCGCGGCGTCACATCGCCGTCGACGAGTCCGTCATCCGGATGCAGAATCTGGCGATCTTCCTATGACCCTGCACTGGGAGGGCGAGGGCGATGACCGCGCGGCAGCCCACGCGGCCGAGGTTCGGCGCGTCGAGCTTGAAGCGCGGCGCGTCGGGGAAGCCATCACCGTTGCGAACGAGTTCTCCGAGGTCCGAGTGTTCCGCGTTGAGACCCGCAACGGCGCGCGGCTCATGGTCGAGGCACCCAAGTCGGGGCAGTGGATCACACTCGACCCGCTGGAACTTGAGTCGCTCACATGGCAGTCGCCGGAAACCTTCTCGGCAATGATCGGGCACCCGTTCGGTCCGCTCTTCGGCGCCCCCGCGGCCGCCGATCGGCACAGCGAGCAGGAGGATGAGTCGTGACTGGCTGGCTGAAGGGCAAGCGTGCCCTCGTCGTCGGTGGCGGCTCGGGCATCGGGCGCGCGGTCGTTGACGCCTTCAAGGCGGAGGGTGCGTCTGTGGCGGTCCTCGAGCGGGACGAAGCCAAGTGCACAGCACTGGCCCGGGCCGGTGTGACGGTGATCCAGGGAGATGCCACTACTGGACGGGCCAACGAAGAAGCGGTCGACAAGACCGTCGCCGAACTCGGCGGCCTGGACACCCTCGTGAACTGCGTAGGCATCTTCGACTTCTACCGCGGAGTTGGCGACCTGCCCGCAGAAGGCATCGACGGGGCCTTCGAGGAGATGTTCGCCACCAACGTCAAGAGCCACCTGCACTCGGTCCGAGCCGCGCTAGAGGCCATGCCGGACACCGGCGGCTCGATCATCCTCACCACCTCGACGTCGGCCCACTATCCCGGCCGCGGCGGAGTTCTCTACGTCTCCTCCAAGTTCGCCGTCCGCGGCATGGTGACGGCGCTGGCCCACGAACTGGCGCCGCGCGTGCGCGTCAACGCGGTCGCGCCGGGCGGGACTCTGAACACCGATCTGCGTGGCCTTGACAGCCTCGGGTTGCGCGAGCGGCGCCTCGATGACACTCCGAACAGAGCTGCCGAGCTGGCGGAGCGGGTGCCGCTGCAGGTGGCACTTGGGGGCGAAGACCACGCGTGGAGCTATGTCTTCCTCGCCTCCGATCGATCCCGCGGGATCACCGGCGATGTGCTCCATCCCGATGGCGGTATCGCCGTAAAGAAGTGAACCAGCGAACCGAGCACAGCAATGACCGAACGACCAGAAGGGAAACGGCGCATGACCCGCGTGAAGGCCGACCTGGGGGCCTGTCAGGGCTACGCCAACTGCGTGGTGGCAGCCGATCGCTACTTCGATCTGAGCGATGACGGCGAAGTCGTGATTCTCCGGGCGGAGGTCGAGGAGGGCGACCGTGCCCAAGTGGAAGCGGCGGTGACGAGTTGTCCCGTCAACGCGTTGACCTTGGTGGACGAATGACACGGATCGCCATCGTCGGCGCGTCAGTGGGCGGGGTCCGCACCGCACAAGCGCTGCGCCGCGCGGGCTTCAGCGGGCATCTGACGCTCATCGGCGCCGAACCTGAGGTCCCCTACGACAAGCCGCCGTTGTCGAAGGCCTTCCTGGCGGACACGGAGCACAAGCCCACCCAGTTGCTCACCGTGCAGGAGGCGGCAGACGTCGACATCGACCTGGTACTCGGCCACCGGGCCGTACGACTCGACGTAGCCGCCCGCCAGATCGAGCTCGAGGAGCACGCGCCGGTCGAGTTCGACAAGCTGGTCATTGCCACCGGGGCTCGGGCACGCCGGTCGCCTTGGCCGACACAGCCTGGCGTGCATGTGCTTCGAACCGTCGAGGACGCCCGGGACCTGCGCCGCGATCTGCACGACGGCGGCCACCTGGCCATTGTGGGTGCCGGGTTCATCGGCGCCGAGGTCGCTGGCACCGCACGCAAGCTTGGGCTCGAGGTCACCCTGGTGGATCCGCTCGCGGTGCCGGCTGCCGACCTCATCGGTGATGAGGTCGGTCGCCGGCTCATCGAGTTGCATAGCCGAAACGGAGTGCGTACTCGCCTCGGACTCGGTGTGGAATCGCTCGAGCAGGCCAAGGATGGGCGACTTGTCCTCACGCTGACGGACGGAGAGACCGTCGCAGCCGACACTGTCCTGGTAGCCATCGGCGCCACTCCCAATGATGAGTGGCTGGAGTCCTCCGGTCTGCGCGTCGATGACGGCGTCCTGTGCGACGAGTACAGCCGGGTTTCCCGCACACCGGAGATCTACGCCGTCGGTGACGTCGCCAGATGGCATCACGAGACGCCTGGGCCCTCGCGGCGGGTGGAGCACTGGACCAACGCTGTAGAGCAGGCCACCGTCGTTGCCCACAATCTCACCCATCCTGAGGAACTGCGCCCGTATACGCCCGTGGGCTACGTGTGGACCGACCAACATGACTGGAAGATCCAGATCGCTGGCGACCCTCAGTCGGCGCAGGCGACCGTGCTCGTCGACCAGTCGGACCATCACGCGGATCGGTGGGCGATGCTCTACCACGACGTCGACGACGTTCTCGTTGGCGCAGTAGTCGTCAACTGGCCGCGCGCCCTGATCGCGAGCCGACGTGCACTGCAGCACCCGACGTCCGTGGTGGAGGTCCGCGACCAGTTGGACCGCAACCCGGCAGCGGCCAGGAGCTGATCGATGAAGGCTAGAGAACAGAGTCGTCTCGGCCGATGGCGAGCTGCGTGCTCGGGTCGGCACGTGATGCAGGAGTCCGCAACCTATCGCAACGGAGAGGCAATCATGGCCCGACGACGTAAGACCCTTCTCGCTGCTGGCGCCGCCCTCGGCACGATGTTGGTCACCACGGCCTGCGGCACCGGGACCGGGGGGAGTAGTTCCGGCGATACGTACACCCTCGGCGTGGTCACCAGCCAGACCGGTCCTGCCAGTCAGCTCGGCGTCGGCGAGAAGCGCGGCGCCGCCCTTGCTGCGGCGCACATCAACGCGAACGGTGGCATCAACGGAAAGAAGCTGAAGCTGATCTTCGCCGACGACCAGAGCACCCCCGATCAGGCGCTGCAGCAGACCCGTGACCTGCTCAAGCAGGGCGTTGCCGGCATCGTCGGCTCCTCGGTGGTGGCGAACTGCCAGGCGATCGGACCGCTGGTCGAACAGAACGGTCCGGTCGAGTACTGCCTCTCGCCGGGCATTGATGCCTCCGGCTATGTCTGGTCCGCGAGCGCGAAGACCGACGCGCTCGCGGAGGAGACGATGCAGTACTGGAAGGACAAGGGCATCGGGCGTGTTGCGATCATCAACACCACGGACGCTAGCGGCACCGATGGTGCGCGGGCGGCCAAGGCGGCGGCCAAGAAGGTCGGCGTGACGGTGACCAAGCAAGTCAGCTACGACCCCAACGCTGTCTCGGTCACCTCTCAACTGCAGCAGGCGATGTCCAGCAAGCCCCAGGCGTTGGTGGTCTGGGCGACCGGCGCCCCGGTGGGCGTTGCCCTCAAGGGCATCCAACAGCTCGGCATCGATCTGCCCGTGATGACCACCGACGGCAACCTTGCCAACGCCTTTCTGAAGCGGATCGCTGACTACACGCCGAAGACGCTGCTGATTCCGGCGACGCGAGACTTCTGGTGGCAGACCCTGCCGAAGAACGATCCGGCCTACAGCCTGGAGAAGGAGTACCACAACAAGTACCAGGCCAAGTACGGCGAGCAGCCCGACTTCGGTCCCGGCGTCGCCTACGACTCGGTACTTCTGATGGCCCAGGCAATCAAGAAGGCCGGCTCGACTGACGCCGCCGACATCAAGGCCGCGTTGGAGAAGGTCGATGGGTTCGAGGGCGTTGTCGGTACCTACCACATGTCGCCCACCGATCACCGTGGCCTGACCGTTGAGGACGTGCGGATGGTGCAGGCCAAGAACGGCGAGTTCACCTACGTGGGGAAGTGACCATGGTCGACGTCGTGCAGACGATCGTCAGCGGTCTGATTGTCGGCTGTGTCTATGCACTGATCGCGCTGGGAATGTCGCTCATCTTCTCGATGAGCCGGGTGATCAATCTGGCGCAGGGAGCGTTCGTCGTATTCGCGGCACTCGCCGCAGTGAGCGTGCAGAAGGCCGCGCACCTCAACCCGGTGCTGCTGATGGTCGTGATGGCTGTGATCTTCGCCGTCGTGCTGGCGGTGGTGGACGTCGTCGTGATCCGGCCGGGTTCGAAGCGGGCCGGGCGTGAGCGGATGCTGCTCATCACGGTCGGTCTGCTTCAGGCGATTGGTGGGCTGCTGCTGGTGGTCTGGGGCAACCTGCCCTACACCATGGCCTCATTCAGCAACAAGCAGAGCGTGACCTGGGGGGGCGTGAAGCTGGCCACGCAGTACTTCTGGATCGTTGGTGTGTTGCTGATCTCCGTCGCGGCGCTGTGGTTCCTGCTGCAACGCACCGGCCTGGGCCTCACGATGCGGGCAACCGCGCAGGACCCCGCCGCCGCGTCCCTCATGGGCGTCAACGTCGATGGCGTGCGGCTGGTCGCATTCAGTCTGGCCGGGGCGATGGCGGCACTCGCCGGGACCGCGATCATTCCGTTGACTTTCCTGCAGTACGACACCGTGGTCCCCTACGCGGTAAACGGCTTCATTGCGGCCGTGATCGGAGGTCTAGGCAGCTCCAGTGGCGCCGTGGCGGGCGGCCTCCTTTTGGGCGTCCTCGAGGGCGTGTTCAGTCGCTATACCGCCTCGTCCACAGCTGAGGTGCTCGCGATTGGGCTGCTGATCTTGCTGTTGTTGGTTCGACCGGCCGGCCTGCGCGGCAAGATGAGCGAGGTGCGGAGATGACGTTGCTGCATCAGCAAGAGTCGGAGAGTCCCGAGATCGATGCCCATGCTGGCACCTCGGCCGTTGCGACCCGCGGACGCCGCGTAGGACTGGCGCTGCTCGGCCTCCTGCTCGTGGCTGTTCCCTACCTCGTTCCCGGCTGGCTCAGCTTCCTCGTCGTGGTCGGCATCTTCTTCCTTGTCGTCCTTGGCCTGGACCTCTTCCTGGGTCACACCGGTCAGGTCTCACTGGGGCAGACACTTTTCATGGCGCTCGGCGGATACGGCGGCGGCATCCTCAGTCTCCGGCTCGGCGTACCCACGGTAGTCGCGCTGGTGGTGATGGCTGTCTTATCAGCGGCGGTGGCGTTCCTGCTGGGTCGCTCCTTCCTTCGGCTGCGTGGCTACTACCTTGCGCTGGCCACCCTCGGTTTGGCCGTGATCACGGAGAACCTGGCCACCGGTCTGGGCAGCCTCACCGGCGGCCCCTCCGGCCTGGTCGGAGTGCCCAACATCGGCTTTGGCTCCTTTGCTGCGACCACGGATGCGGCGAACTACTGGGTGATTCTCATCCTGTGTGCCGTCGGTGCGTGGTTCGTCTCCGGCTTGGTCCGGTCCCGCACCGGCCGGGCGCTCGCGGCGATCGCCAGTGACCAGCCGGCCGCGTCGATGCTGGGTGTCGACGCGGCGAGGTACAAGACCTACGCCTTCGTGTTAGCTGCGGTGTTCGCATCCGTGGCGGGGACCCTGTACGCCTGCTACTCCCGGTTCATTTCGCCGGAGATGGTCGGCGTCCTTGTGGCATTCGACCTCGTCGTGATGCTCGCACTCGGTGGGTCACGG
Organism: Nocardioidaceae bacterium; assembly: GCA_035690425.1. Classification (GTDB taxonomy): domain Bacteria; phylum Actinomycetota; class Actinomycetes; order Propionibacteriales; family Nocardioidaceae; genus DASSKO01. Next base: position 6,270 of record DASSKO010000087.1, on the reverse strand, counting down.
TCGATCGTGGGCCCGCTGCTCGGCGTCTTCCTGCTGCGGTGGCTTCCCGAGGCGGGCCAGCACGTGGCACTCTACGAGCCGCTGATCGCGGGCGTCGTGCTCATCGTCGTAATCACCTACCTCCCCGACGGCATCTGGGGCGGGATCAAGGGCGTCGTGCGGAGGGTAGGCCGATGACAGTGCTGATGAAGGTCACAGGCGTGTCGCGCCGGTTCGGCGGCTTGCAAGCACTCAATGACGTCTCCTTTGACGTTGCCGAGGGTGCTGTGCGGGCCATCATCGGGCCAAACGGTGCCGGGAAGACCACCATGCTCGACATCGTCACCGGCTTCACCCGTCCGGATGCGGGCGAAGTTGCCCTTGCCGGGCAGAACATCACGCGAGCAAACCCCCACGAGTTGCCAAAGCAGGGCCTGATGCGCACTTTCCAGTCCGCTCGGCTCGTGCCCAGGCTGACCGTACGGCAGAACATCATGCTCGGCTCGCACCACCTTGCCCGCGCCGGCTTCTGGGCGACCGGGTTGCGGCTGCCCTCCGCACGACGCGAGGAGAAGGCCATGCACAGCCGCGCGGACGCGGTGCTGCGCTTCCTCGAGCTCGGCCGCTTCGCAGACTCCAAGGCTGCAGACCTGCCAGCAGGTACCCAGCGACTCATCGAAGTGGGCCGCGTCCTCGCCGGCAGCCCCCGGCTGATGCTGCTGGACGAACCCGCCGCCGGACTCGACGACACCGAAACCCTCGAGCTCGCCGACGTACTACGCGCTGTGAAGGCAACCGACATCACCATGGTGCTGATCGAGCACAACGTGAACCTGGTGATGTCTGTGAGTGACCGCGTGCTGGTACTCGATGCCGGCCAGAAGATCGCCGACGACGTACCCGATGCGGTGCAAAAGAACCCGAAGGTGATCGCTGCCTACCTGGGAGAGGTGAACCCATGACGCTCGTGGTCGAGACACTCGTTGCCAGATATGGATCGACGCGGGTCCTGCGTGAGGTAAGCCTGCAGGCGCGTCCAGGCGAGATCGTCGCACTGATCGGCGCCAACGGCGTCGGCAAGTCGACCCTGCTCAATACCATCGCTGGCCTGCATCGCTCCGCCACCGGCAAGATCAGCGTGGACGGCACCGCGATACTCGGGCGACCAGCGCACCGCATCGCCGGAATGGGCATCGCGCTCGTCCCGGAGGGCCGACGCCTCTTCTCCGAACTGACCGTGCGTGAAAATCTTCAGATGGGTCTACACGGACTTCGCGTCCCTGGCCGGGAGGCGCACGCCAGGATCGACTCGGTCTTCGCGATGTTTCCGATTCTCGCCGAGTTCCGTTCCCGCCCCGCCGGCCTGCTGTCGGGAGGTCAGCAACAGATGCTCGCGATCGGACGTGCCCTCGTGCGCAACCCAACGGTCCTGCTCCTGGACGAGCCGTCCTTGGGGCTAGCGCCCACTCTTGTCCAGCAGATCTTGGCAACGGTCAAGGAGTTGGCTCAGCAAGACGTGGCCGTCTTGCTCGCCGAGCAGAACGCCGCCGCAGCGCTGGCCGTCGCAACCTACGGGATCGTCCTGGAGAACGGCTGCGTGGCGCGCGCCGACGACGCCCGGACACTGCTCGAAGACGAGGACGTGAGCCAGCACTATCTCGGTGGCGCCGCACGCGAATCCGGTGCCCGAAGCGGCCAGACGATCTCCGTACCCGATGAACTGCGAAGCAGAGAGCTCATGTCGCGCTGAACAGCGCGTCCCGACCGACAAGGGGTGACTGATGCAAGACCAAGAGACTCGCGAACAACTGGTGTCGGCGTGCCACATCCTCGCCGCCACGGGCCACAACGACTTCGTCTGGGGCCACGTAGCCGTGCGGGCAAGCGACGAGACCGGGGTGTGGATGAAGCCGTCGGGTCTTGGCATGGAAGAAGTCGGGCTCGATGATCTGGTGCTGGTCGGCTGGGACGGGACCGTCCTTTCCGGGCACCGCCGAAGGCACGCGGAGTACCCCATCCACACCCGCGTGATGGCCGCGCGTCCCGATGTATCGGCAACCGTGCACACCCACGTCGCCTCATGCACCGAGTTTTCGTCGCTCGACGTGCCGCTGCGCCCGATCTCCCATGAGGCCAGCTACTTCGCGCCACACGGTGTGCCCGGCTACACCGGCACCTCCGACTTGATCCTGACCGACGAGCTCGGCGACGACGTCGCCCACACACTCGGCGACGCTTACGCGGCGTTCCTCGTGGGCCACGGCATGGTCACAGTCGGTGGCGACCTTGTCGAGGCCGTGATGGCAGCGCTGCTGCTCGACAACGCCTGCACCAAGCAACTCGCAGCGGTGGCCTCCGGGGGCCCCAAGCGGTGGACCGGGGAAGAGGAGGCACTCGCCAAGCGTGCCAACGTCTATCCCCGTGCACTGCTGGAGCAGGGATGGGACTACCTGGCTCGCACCCACGCATCCCCGGTCAGGGAGGGAGTGCGAGTAGGGTCGCGCCCGTGACGCAGCCTGCTTCGCGGGGGGCCACCGCCGATGGCCCTCGACCACCTCAGTATCCGATCGAGTCGGTGGACAATGCGCTCAGGTTGCTGTTGCTGTTCGCCGAGCAGCCTCGGATCCGTCTGACCGACGCCAGCACCTATCTCGGCGTGGCGTCATCGACCGCCCACCGGTTGCTCGCCATGCTGCAGTACCGCGGATTCGTGCGCCAGGACCGCGAGTCGCGAGCTTACGAGCCAGGGTCGGCGCTTGCCACCATCGCATTCGCCACGATTCGTCAGCTCGACATTCGCTCGCGCGCCCGGCCCGTTCTGGAAGCGCTGAACGCGAAGGTGCAGGAGACCGTGCACCTCGGCCGTCTGGAAGCCACCCAGGCGCACTTCATCGACTCCATTGAGAGCCCCCGGGCCGTCCGCGTGGTCTCACGTGCCGGACGTGCGATGCCCGCACACTGCACCTCCAACGGCAAGGCGTCGCTGAGCCTGCTCAGCACCCAGGAGCTCCACCAGCTCTACCCGTCCGATGCGCTCGAGACGCTCACGCCTCGATCATTGACGAGCCGGACTGCGCTCGAGAAGGACCTCAAGCTCGTGCGTCGCCGTGGCTTCGCCACGTCCAATGAGGAAAGCGAGGAGGGCGTCGTATCCATCTCCATGCCCGTGTCCTCGCCCAGCGGAGTGCACTACGCCCTCACTGTGTCGCTTCCCGTGCATCGGATGAATCCAGCGAGGCGAAACGAGATCGTCGCGGCACTTCGCGACGCGGTCGAGGAACTGGGCAAGTTGGTCGTCTGACCGGTTTCGCTGCCTTCTCGAGTGAGTCCAACCAGAGCGGAAGGAAGCCACGACCGTGCAGTTCTACCTGAATGGCTACCGGCCCGGCGACCCGCTCGTCGATGAGCCCGATCCTTCCGTGGCGGGGCGGCCGGACGGCCTGCCCGGGGAGGTGGACGTCCTGGTCGTCGGCTGTGGGCCGGCGGGGCTCGTCCTGGCCGCGCAGCTGGCCCGGTTCCCGGAGATCAGGACCGCGGTGATCGACCGACGCGATGGGCCGCTGCAGGTGGGACAGGCCGACGGGGTGGCCTGCCGGACCGTGGAGATGTTCGAGGCCTTCGGCCTCGCCGGTCCGCTGATGGGCGAGGGGTACTGGGTCAACGAGGTTGCCTTCTGGCAACCGGACCCGGCCGACCGGTCGCGGATCCTCCGGACCGGCCGGGTCCAGGACGTCGAGGAAGACCTCTCCGAGATGCCGCACGTGATCGTCAACCAGGCGCGGATGCTGGCGTTCCTGCGTGACTCGATGGAGCGCTCGGCCGGCCGGCTGCGGCCGGTCTACGGGCTGCAGGCCGTGGATGTCCACGTCGACACCGATCCCGCGGCCGCCGATGAGTACCCGGTGACGGTGACCGTGCGGCACGTGTCGGCGGGGCAGGAGACCGGTGAGACCTCGAGGATCAGGGCGAAGTACGTCGTCGGCTGTGACGGGGCCCGCAGCAATGTCCGCACCGCGATCGGCCGCGAGCTGGTCGGCGACGCGATGGATCAGGCGTGGGGGGTGATGGACGTGCTGGCCGTGACCGACTTCCCCGACATCCGGCTCAAGTCCGCCATCCACTCGGCCAACCAGGGCAACCTGCTGATCATCCCCCGGGAGGGCGGCTACCTGGTCCGCCTCTACATCGAGCTCGACGCCGTGCACGACCGGGAGCTGCTCGCCGACCGCACCGGCGTCACCCCTACGAGGCTGGCTGCGGTCGCCAACCGGATCCTGCACCCGTACACCCTCGAGGTGAAGGACGTCGGCTGGTGGTCGGTGTACGAGATCGGGCAGCGGCTGTGCGACCGGTTCGACGACGTGCCGGCCGTCGAGACAGCGACCCGGCTGCCCCGGGTGTTCATCGCCGGCGACGCTTGTCACACCCACAGCGCCAAGGCCGGGCAGGGGATGAACGTGTCGATGGCCGACGCCTGGAACCTCGGCTGGAAGCTGGCAGGCGTCCTGCGTGGAGTCGCGCGGCCGGAGCTGCTGCAGACCTACAGCGACGAGCGGCAGGCGGTGGCGCAGGAGCTCATCGACTTCGACCGCGAGTTCGCCCGGATGTTCAGTGCGCCGCCCCGCGAGGCCGAGGGGGGAGACGCCGAGGGTGTGGATCCGGAGGAGTTCCAGGAGTACTTCGTGCAGCAGGGCCGCTTCACCGCCGGGGTCGCGAACCGTTATGCCCCGTCGATGATCACCGGCGAGCCGACGTACCAGCGCCTCGCCACGGGTTTCCCGGTCGGGATGCGGTTCCACTCGGCCCCGGTCGTTCGGCTGGCCGACGCGAAGCGGCTGCACCTCGGCCATGTTGCCCGCGCCGACGGTGCCTGGCGGCTCTATGTCTTCGCCGACCGCCCCGAGCCGGCGAGCGCGGACTCACGGGCGGGGCGACTCTTCGAGTTCCTGGCCTCGGAGGAGTCGCCGGTCGCACGCTTCACCCCGGAGGGAGCCGACCCGGACACGGTGCTCGACGTGCGCGCCGTGTTCCAGCAAGCCCACCGGGACCTCGCCGTCGAGAGCCTGCCCGGCGCCCTGCTCCCGCGGAAGGGACGCTTCGGCCTGGTCGACCACGAGAAGGCCTTCTGCCCCGACGCGCGGGCCGGCGACCTCTTCGACCTGCGCGGCATCGACCGCGACTCCGGCTGCATGGTGCTGGTCCGCCCGGACCAGTACGTCGCCCACGTCCTCCCCCTGGACGCGCACGACGAGCTCACGACGTTCCTGGCCAGGAGTGTGCCCGCAGCTCGCATGTAACGCGGTGTTATTGCTAGTGAACACGCCGCACACCACCCGCGAAGTGGCAACAGCACGTGCCCAGTGGCCGCGACGTCCGCGATCCGCAGATGCGGATCTCCGCCGGGTGCGCAGTATCCGCAGATACGGCTAGTATGGCGCCATGCCGACGTACCGGATCCGCGAGGCGGCCGACCTGCTCGGGGTCAGCGACGACACCGTGCGCCGCTGGGCCGACGCCGGACGGCTGGCCACCGGCACCGACGCCGCCGATCGGCAGGTGGTCGACGGCGCGGCCCTGGCCGAGTTCGCCCGCCGCCAGGCCGAGGACGCCACCCATCCCGATCCCGGACCGGTGGCCTCGCTGTCCGCGCGCAACCGGCTGGTCGGGCTGGTCACCCGGGTCACCCGGGACACCGTGATGGCCCAGGTCGAGATGCAGTCCGGGCCGCACCGGATCGTGTCGCTGATGAGCCGCGAGGCCGCCGACGACCTCGGCCTGGAGCCCGGGGTGCTCGCGGTCGCCTCGATCAAGTCCACCAACGTCGTCGTCGAGGTGCCGCGGTGAGCGGCGTGGAGCGGACGCTGGTTTCGAGACGGTTGCAGCGCAACCTCCTCAACCACCGTCTGCGCGACCTCCTCAGCCACTGGCGCGCGGTGACCGGCCTGGTCACCGCGTTCCTGGGCGCCGCGGTGCTCGCCGGCTGCGGCAGCAGCACGGGGGCCGACGCCTCGGGGGGCGGCACGATCACGGTGTTCGCCGCCTCCTCGCTGCAGGGCACCTTCACCGCGCTGGGCAAGCGCTTCGAGCACCAGCACCCGGGGAGCAAGGTGGTGTTCTCGTTCGGGCCGAGCTCCGGCCTGGCCCAGCAGATCCAGGCCGGTGCCCCGGCCGACGTGTTCGCCTCCGCGTCCCCGACGAACATGCAGCAGGTGGTCAGGGCGGGGGACGTCCGCAGGCCCACCACCTTCACCAGCAACCGGATGGAGATCGCGGTGCCGCCGGACAACCCCG
>DASSKO010000086.1:0-6784 GCA_035690425.1 Nocardioidaceae bacterium | reverse complement strand
TGGTGGTCGACGACCTCGATCGTGGCCGACAGTTTGTGGGGATCGACCCCGATCACGACCTGCTGCACGTGCTCCATGCTCCTGCTCCCGCCATTGTTCTCGGTCTCCAACCTGCACGGCGAGGTGGGCATCGCTACTACGAGCTGGGCAGTCCCTTCTTGAGCCACGCCCCGTCACGGCGCCCGGTCGGACGCAGACCGATAGAGAGCCACACCCACAAGCACGGTGGGCAGCCGCAAAGAGAGCGCTCCCACCAGGCACCTGGACCGAGTCTGGCCAGACACCGGCCCTACGGGAAGTGTCTAGTAGCCGCGATGAGGGCGGGCTTCAATGTTGTCAGCACCGGGGACGCCGCCGAGGTGCATCGCCCGTGGGTGTCAAAGATGGAATCACCGCTTCGTCGGGGACGGTCGCCCTGCGATCGACGGGTCTCGCGGTGGTCCCCGACCCGGTCAGCGTCTCATCGGCGGGGGCTGATCGTCGTGGCGAGCTGATGTGTGTCCACGATGGCACTCCTGCTGGTGGCGGTCCTCTCGCATGAGGGGCCGTGCTCCCGCACCTGTGCGTCCGCCAGGGAGCCGTTCGTGGCCAGGGTCAGTTCGCAGCACCGTCTGATCTCGGCGCGGAGCAGACGCCGACCTCGCTGCACGCGTGATTTCATTCCCGAGTTTGACAACCCGAGCCGGTCGGCCGCCTCCCGTTGGGTCAGACCACCCAGGTCGGTGAGCTCGAGGGCTCGCCGGTAGTCCTCGGGGACCCGTTGAAGCAGGCTGCGAAGACAGCCCGCCAACTGTGTCTGGACCGTGGGCGCGTCCTGGTCCCCATCAGAGATCTTGTTCAGGTCCTCGGGGTCCATGGGCACAGGTTGACGTGGCGCCTTGCGGTAGTGGTCGGTGATGGCGCTGCGGGTGACCTGGTACATCCAGCCTTCGAAGGCGTCGACGTGCCTCAGGTCCTCGACACTGCGATACACGCGCAGCAGGGCGTCCTGGGTGATGTCCTCGGCGTCTTGCGGATGGGGCACGCGGCGCCGCACGAAGGCACGCACCGCCTCGGCGGCAGCCTCCGCTTCGGTGTAGCAGCGACAGCCTTGGCTGGTTCCCTGTCCACAGCACTCGTGCATCGTCAGCTCCTCGGCGTCTTGGTCATTGTCCGACGCTTCAACAGACGGCGCCACGATCTTCGGGGACGCAGATCGCCGGGAAGGACTTTGCGTCGGTCGGAACGGTCCGGGCAGCGCAGCTGCGTCCATGACGTCGGTGCCCCGTCTGGAGGGGGTCAGACCCAGTCCGAGCTCCACCCGAGGGGAGACCCCATGACCGACACCAGCACGACGAAGCGGCCACGGCGCGACGTGCGCGGAACCGCAGGGCAGGTCGTGATCGAGCTGTTCCCGCTGGATACGGACCGGTGCTCGCCCTGCCGCCGCGCGGCCGTCGAATTCGAGGCCGCCGCCGCCCAGCTGCGAGGCTTGCTGGCCGGCGCGGGGCACCCCGTCAGCGCCCGGGTCATCCAGCTCACCAGCGCCAGCCATGCACGACAGCACGGGGTGGTCAGCTCTCCGACCGTCCGCGTCAACGGCCACGACCTGCAGCTGGCGGTTGACGAACGACACTGCCCGACCTGCAGCACGGTGGCCGACACCCCGATCACCTGCCGCACGTGCTCGTGGGCGGGCCAGCGGTACGACTACCCCCGACCGCCCTCATCGTCTGGGCGGTTCTGCAGCACCTGCGCCGCGACCACAGCCAGCGCCCGCCCGAGCCTGGGCGCCGATCGGGCCAGCCCACCAGCATCGACAGGTTCTTCGCCGCCGCCCGAACCGGCGGCTGAGGCGGGAGCCGACGCGAGGCGCACACCCACGCTATCCACCAACCCGCCCACGATTGAAAAGAGAGACAGTCCCATGACCATCACCACGACCACCACTGCTGGTGCTTCGGCTGCGACCCGAGAGCAGCTGGCCGAGCTGCGCGCCGCCGTGACCGGCCGCGTCAGCACGCCGGACGACCCGACCTACGCCCACGTCGTCTCGCCCTGGAACCGCGGTGTCGCCGTCACCCCGCGGATCGCCGTCGAGGCGGTCTCGGCCCACGACGTGGCCCAGACCGTCCGGTTCGCTCGCCGGCACGGGCTCACCGTCACCCCCCAGGCAACCGGTCACGGGCCGATCGAGGAGCTCATCGGCGACATCCTCGTGTCCACCCGCGGCCTCGATGAGTGTGTGGTGCACCCCGAGGGCTGGGCGCGTGCCGGAGCCGGCGTCAAGTGGCTCCGGGTGGTCCAGGCAGCCGCGCCGTACGGGCTGGCCCCGCTTTCGGGATCCATCACCGACGTGGGGGTCGTGGGCTACACCACCGGAGGGGGGCTGGGCCCGATGGCGCGCACCTACGGGCTGGCCAGCGACCGGGTGCGGGCCTTCGAGGTGGTCACCGGCGACGGGGAACTGCGGCGCGTGACCGCCGTCGAGTTCGACCTGGTGCACCAGCCCGAGTTCTACGGCGGCGCCCTGTGGTTCGACGGCGCGGACGCCGCCGCCGTGACCGAGCGCTGGCGGACCTGGTCGGCCACCCTGCCCGAGGGGGGCACCACCTCCCTGGCCCTGTTCCGACTGCCACCCCTCGAGGGCGTCCCGGAGCCACTGGCCGGTCGGCTGACGGTCTCGGTCCGCTACGTCTGGACCGCCTCTCCCGCCGAAGGCCACCGGCATCTTGCGGCCATGCGCACCGCCGCGCCGCTGCTCATCGACGACGTGCGCACCAAGCCCTACGCCCAAATCGACAGCGTCCACACCGACCCCTTGGACCCGATGCCGGTGCGGGAGGACTCGATCCTGCTCGGGGCCTTCCCGGCCGCCGGTGTCCCGGCGCTGATGGCCGCCGCCGGGCCGGGCTCGGACTCCCAGCAGTTCCTGGTCGAGATCCGACAACTCGGTGGCGCCTACCGGCGAGGTGGTCAGCACCCCAGCGCCTTTCACCCCCGGCAAGCCTCCTACTCGGTCCTCGCCGTGGGTCTGCCCGGCCCAGCGACCGACCACGACCACACCGTCCTGCGGGCCAGGCTCGCTCCGTGGACCCTGCCGATGCGATTGCCCAACTTCTCCTTCAGCGCCGAACAGCTCGCCGCCGCCTACGACCCCGCCACGCGGCGACGCCTGCTCTCGGCCATCGACGCCTACGACCCGGCCGGAGTGCTGACGGTGGGCCACGCCCTGCGCGGCACCACCCACCGACACATCGCAGCCAAGCCGCTGCCCGCGAGCCAGCGGGAGACCAGCGTCCACAGCCCGCACGCACCATGATCCGCACGCGACCTGACGAAAGACGCGCATCTCCGGCGACGCGTCCGAACCGGCTCGCCCACCACGACGGTAGTGGCTGCGTCCTTCACACCAGGATCGCCGCAACTCGTCCGTTGTGCCGGTCCCGGATGGGTCGAGGCGACGTCGGGACTGTCCGACCACGGCTGCCCGGCCGTGGCCGCGGCTGGACTTGCCGTGGTCGCTTGGGAAGACTTGTTCGGTGGATGACAGGGACGGTCGTGAGGTTCGAGCCGAGATGGACCGCGTTCGTCGAGACTTCCGCGCCCTGATCGACACGGCCACCGTCGCAGAGCTTCGGCAACCCTCCGAGGGCACCAAGTGGAATAACGAACAGCTCCTGTTCCACATGCTCTTCGGCAACCTGCTCGTGCGGAACCTTCTCGTGCTCGTTCGTGCCTTCTCCTGCGCCCCTGACAAGACCTCCCGCTCCCACAGATGGGCGCCCGCCACCCTGGTGGGGCCGCCTGCCGGCGGGCGGGCAGGTCACGCCTCAACGTGCGCGTCCTCACCAGCGCCCGGGCGAAGCGACAGAAGGCAGACGGAAGATGGCGCACTTGGGCGCCGGGCCCGACCGTCGGCGCGTGTGCAGTCCCACGCCAACGGCGCCCACCTGTCGCCGCGCCTGTTCTCCTTCTGCTCAACGGCCCGCTTACGTGAATCGGTCCACAGCCAACGCGGCGCTGCGTGCCATCGCCGACGCGGGCAGCGCGCAGCGCGGACGGTCGGCCAAGGGGACCGTCCGGGCGGTCAGTCGAGCAGCGCCGCTTCCCGGAACCCGCCGGGGATCATGCTTTCAGCAGCGCAGTCACCCGCGAGTTCCCGCGATTTCTGGTCGAGTTTCCGGGAAACCGCGAGGGTTTCGGTTTGCATACGGGAGTCAGTCTCGAAGAGCCGTGCGACGCGTTGGGGTGCGTGGTGTCGACTGGGGTCGTAGGCGGTGCCCTGCTGCCAGCAGTGCCAGATGGCGAACAGCCAGGCGCGGGCCAGAAAGCGCACGGCGTGAGGGTGGTCGTGGCCTCGTGCTCGGGCTCGGTCGTAGAGGTCGGCGGCCGAGCGGTTGTCGTGTCGGCTGTCGGCGGCGAAGTCGGTGACGGCGTCGCGCAGTTGCTTGTCGCAGGCCCAGCGGAAGGTGACCGCGCGCAGTTTGCCCGACCGCCGGGTGGACGGGGCTGCGCCGGCCAGGCAGGCCAGGGACTCGGGGGTGGGGAACTTGGCGCGGCAGTCGCCGATCTCGGCGAGGAGTCGAGCGGCGCGGGTGCGCCCCGACCGGGGCAGGGCGGTGAAGATGTGGGCGTCGGCGTGCGCGGCGAGTTGCCGGTCGATCGAGGTCGGCGAACAGCCCCACGGCACCGGGGAAGGCGTGACGCAGGTGCGCGCGCAGCTGGTGGGCCACCGCGACCCGGTGGCCCACGAGGTCCTTGCGGGCCCGGCATGCGCGGCGCAGGGCAACGGTCGCGGCAGTGTCCGGTTGCAGTGGGCGCAGTCGGGCCCGGTCAGTGCGCAGGGTGTCGGCCAGCACGAACGCGTCGAAGCGGTCGTCCTTGATGCCGGCCGAGCCGTAACGGCTGCGCAGGTTCTTGACCTGGTTGGGGCTGATCACCACCACGGTCAGCTCAGCGCCGAGCAGGGTGTCGATGACCGGGCCGTCGGGCCGTTCGATCGCGACCTCACCGACGCCGTGCCGGCCCAGGAACGCGATGAGCTCGCACAGCCCGGCTGCGGTGTGCTCAACCATCGTGCGAGCGATCTCGCGGCCGCGGCCGTCCACGACGCACACGGCGTGGTCGTCACGAGCCCAGTCCACCCCCGCGGTGACGTCGTTGGGTGCTTGGTCGGGCAGGGTATTGCTGGCAGACTTCACTTCAGCCTCCTCGCTGCTAGTCCCAGTGGGGAGGCACCCTCTTGTGGTGCCGCTGGTGCCGGGAGGTGCATGCCGGTTCGCTCACTGATCGGCGCTCGGAGGCGCTCAGCCCTGTCGACGGTCCGCACATCCCGGGCGACCACCAGATCCTGCAGATCTCATGCTGGACATCAACCGCATCGAGCGAGCAGGGCAGTGGCCTGGTGGCACCTCGGGTGCATTGACGATCCATCGGAGAGCGTCAACACGAGGAAGGTAGCCCAGTGAGCCTGGGTCGCCGCGCCAACGTCCTCGCCATGACCCTGCGGCTACGGCATCGCGGCCCGGAGGGTGCCTCGGTTTGAGGAGCCGGGTCGATTCCTGTGGGCTTCGGCGGGAGAGCAGTCCCCGGTATGTGTCGAGCCCGTGCACGCAGCAATCCAGATCGCCGGCTCCGCTACTGGTCAGCTGGTCGGCTCCAGCTCCACGTCCTCGTTGAGGTCCATCTCGGGTGGCGGCAGGCGGAAGACCCGGGTGAGCACGAGCAGCCAGCAGAAGCCGATCAGCGCCCAGACGCCGCCGAGGATGAGCGCTGGGGCGTCCAGGTGAGTGAACAGCCACAGGATGAAGGCGAGCCCGATCAGGGGGAAGAGTAGCCAAGTGAGCGGGTTGCGGCGTTCCCCGGCGCGGGTCGCCTTGGCATAGGAGACGACGACAGCGATGTTGACGAACGCGAACGCACAGAACGCCCCGAAGTTGATGAAGGACGTGGACGAGGACACCGTCAGCGCGAGGGCGATGAAGCCGACGGCGCCGGTGAGCAGCAGGTTGAGCACCGGAGTGCGGAACCGGGGTGATACGTAGGCGAAGAATCGGCGCGGCAGGACACCGTCACGGCCCATCGCGTACATGAGGCGCGTGCCTGCGGCCTTCCGGCGATCCTGGTCGCCTACGACTACACTCGCGGGGGACGACTACCAGGTGCTGGTGGTGGCGGAGAAGTACCAGACGGGTTTCGACCAGCCGCTGCTGCACACGATGTACGTCGCCAAGAGATTGGCCGGCGTGAACGCCGTGCAGACCCTGTCCCGGCTCAACCGCACCCACCCGGGCAAGGAGGACACCTTCATCCTGGACTTCGTGAACACGGCCGAGGAGATCCAGGAGGCGTTCCGGCCCTTCTTCACCGAGACCACGGCCACGCCCACCGACCCGAACATGCTGTACAACCTGCAGCAGCGGATCCTCGACGCGCGGGTCATCGACAGCGGCGAGATGAGCCAGGCGGTCGAGGCCGTGCTCACCGGCGGCGCGTCCGGGGAGCGGCGTTGAACCGGTTGACCGACCCCGCCGTCGCGCGCTGAGAGCACCTCGACGAGGAGGACCGCGAGGACTTCCGCACGGCGGTGCGGGACTTCGTGCGGGTGTACTCCTACCTGGCCCAGATCGTGCCCTTCCAGGACACCGAGCTGGAGGAGCTCTACTACTACGGCAAGTTCCTGCTCACCCGACTGCCCCGGGCCGGCACCGGCGGCAGCGTCGACGTGGACGGTGCCGTCGTGCTCACCCACCTGCGCACCGAGCTGGTCGCCGAGCAGGAGACCCTGTCCCTCGACGAGGGC